>JABMQM010000444.1 GCA_013203195.1 Desulfobacteraceae bacterium
CTCGAAGGCTGGCAGAATTGAATCATTAAATATTTGCCACAAAGGCACAAATGTCAGGGATCAGTTTTCCCTTACTGATCACTTCTCACTGATAACTGTTCACCCGTGACTGACTTGGTGTCTTAGTGGCGATTAAAGAAAGTGATTAGCCGATGTCTGAGATCGAATTAAAATATTCTACATGCTTTTTTTGTACGAGCGTGGGCTGCGCCATGAAAGTCTATGTTAAGGATGGGCAGGTTCAACGGGTGGCCGTGGACACTGCAGCTCCCGTAGTTCCGGGTGCTTTCTGTGTACGTCCGACACTGGCAAAGGAGTACCAGCACCATCCGTTTCGGCTCAGCTTTCCCATGAAGCGCTCCGGGCCCCGCGGAGCCAACCAGTGGGAGCAGATATCCTGGGATCAGGCTCTGGACGAAATAGCAGAAAAACTGGAAGCCATCCGCCGTCGGTACGGAGCTGAGGCGGTGGCAACCAGCTCGGGCACCGGGCGCGGCGCAGCGGAATTTGCCAAGACCCGTTTCATGAATCTATTTGGCAGTCCCAACCGCATTGGCGTTATTACCATCTGCTATGCACCCCGTGCCATGGTGTGGTTTACCACTTTCGGCGGGCATCTGGTGCCGGATAGAAAACCGGGGAAAACAAAGTTGGCGGTTCATTGGGGACGCAATGCTCACGAAGGCGGGCCATCCTCATGGAATAGTTTTCTTAAGGCGAAAAAGGCCGGTATGAAGACAATGGTTATCGACCCCCGGTTCATCGAACCCTCCCGCCAAGCCGACCGGTGGGTGCAGATCAGGCCGGGAACCGACACTGCGCTTGCCCTGGGGATGATACATGTCATCATCGAAGAAGGGCTTTACGACGAGACCTTTGTGGAAAATTATACTGTCGGATTTGCCAAGTTAAAGCAGCGGGCCGGCGCCTATCCACCGCACAGGGTCGCCGAAATCACCGGGCTGTCAACGGATGCCGTTCTGGAGACGGCGCGTTATTACGCCGCGAACCAACCATCGAATATGGTCATAGGTGTGGCCGCGGAACACAGTGCGCCCAACAGCATTCAGGCTATTAGGGCGATCAACCTTCTGCGGGCAATTGTGGGCACCGTCGATGTTGAGGGCGGCGAACTGATTTCCAATCCGTGCCCCGGGTTTATTCCGGATGTGTGCATGGAAGCCAATGAAATGCTCCCGGCTAAACAACGCCGCAAACAGCTTGGCAGTGACCGCTTCCGCTTCCTGGGGTATCCGGGTTGGGAGCTCATCGAAGCACAGATGCGCAAAGTTTGGGGAGAGCGACATGCGGCTGCGGTAAACCTTCACAGTCCGGCCCATGCGCCAACGGCTTTCCGGGCAATGCTTACGGGCAAACCGTACCCGGTGAAATCCCTTTTGGTATCCTGCAGCAACCCGCTGCTTTCTTATGCCAATACCAAACTGGTCTATAAGGCGCTTCTTAGCACCGACCTTCTGGTTACTTTTGACCTTACCTGGACGCCGACCACGGCCATCTCCGACTATGTCCTCCCCGCAGCCTGCTGGATGGAGAGACCCGATATGGGCAATTTCGCTTCCGTGGGCGGATATCCACTGGTACAAGTGGGGGAAGCTGCCGTACCCGCCCGCGTCCCCGGCGAGTATGAACGGCTTAATGACTACGAATTCTGGCGCGAGCTTGGAGTGAGGCTGGGTCAGGCCGACCACTGGCCCTGGAAGACCTTTGAGGACGTCTGGGAGTATCGGATAGCTGAATTGATGGACGCAGAAGGGCATAGTTCACTGGAAGCGTTTGTGCACCAGACACGTGCTAAAGTGGTGCCGCCTGAAGCGGGGAGATGCCAAAAGGGCCCTCTGGCAACGCCTTCGGGTAAAGTCGAACTCTATTCCACCATATTGGAACAGCTCGATTACGACCCACTTCCCGATTATACCGAACCTGACATTCCTGAAAAGATCAAGAAAAAATATCCCTTGATCAATATCAGCGGGGTCCGGGTGATGCCATACCACCACAGCGAATTTCGACACATTGAAGGCTTTCGCAAGCGACATCGCGACCCCATTGTCGAAATCCATTTTGACACCGCTCGGAAGAAGGGGATAAACGACGGGGATTGGGTCTTTATTGAAACACATTTGGGGCGGGTTAAGCAAAAAGCACGCCTGTCAAACTGTTTTCATCCTCGCTATATAGTTTCTCAGCATGCATGGTGGTTTCCGGAAATGGATGCTGCCGAACCATCCCTGTACGGCCTTTGGGAATGCAACATCAACGTTACCACAGACGATGATCCGGATAAATGCGATCCCTTATCCGGTGCGTGGCCGCTCAAGGGACAATACATGCGCTGCAAGATTTCCAAAGCGTAGCTCTAACGCCTTGCCGGATTGTGGGATCGTGGAAATGAAACTGCCTAAGTTCAAACACATGTCCATCGACTGTAATCGTGCTTCCTTTGGCATAATTGGCTTGAACCGTGCGGTCGTTATTTAAGATTGCGTTAGCACCTGGGGAGTAATTAATCAGATTAGAGTTGATCTTCGATAGGCAGCAGGCCGTAAAAGCCGACCGAGATGCGCTGCCAGGCGCTTCTGGCCGGCTCTTTATCAATTGTTCCGGCGCCGGACACCCAGCTCAGGCGGCCTTTTTCATCCAGCTTCACGCGCCAACTGTTCTCCGGAGCGAGGTGCTGGTCGACAACCGTCCGCCGATATTTTTTGTAAGCGCTGTGGACGATGGCGTGATTGGAGTTTTCTTCCTTCCATCAGGGAAGGAAGAAATACAAAAAAGATCCATGAAATCCTGATAATCCTGTCTAATATAAATATTACTATTCAGTTGAACCCTTTTGCAGAGGTCGCATTCTTCATAATTTTTTCGTAGCCTGGCGGTATGCGAACAGGGCGGCGAAAAATATCAGAATCAACCCCACTCCCATTAAAAACGAACGCAGCATCCACTTGTGGGTGTCAGCTTCAAGCTTTTCCACCACCTGGATCAAGCGGGGCATGGTTCGCTCCCAGCCCGCCGAGGCAAGCAGCCGGTCGATGGACACAACCGTATTGTTGAGACTCCCGGTAACTCCGGCAACTTTTTCCACTACATTCTCATAATCCTTGATATCGAAAGGCTCGGACGGGACGCCGGACGGTTTGGGCAAGAAGCGCGTTGCCATGGTATCGACCCCTGCAAGGGTGTTGTTCAGATGAGATACCAGGTCGACACCGGTTTTCATGGTTTCCCGAAGTTCCGCCAGCACACCGCTCAGGCGTTTTTCTTCAGACAAAAGGTCCTCAAACATCTCCTTGCGTTCGGCATTCAGCTCGGTCATGAACTGCTTGATGGTGGCCTGGCGCTCTACAGCGAACCGTTCCATAAAGCTTTTTATGGTTATGTCGGCCGTCTTTCCGATCTGGTCCGGCATTTTGTCAAAGGTTGCGGCGAAGCTATCCGCTGTGCTTTTGAGATCATTGATGTCGGCCAGCATCTGCTGAACTTCAGGCTTGGCATTTAATTCATGGTATACTAGTGTGGCCTGAAATCCGGCGATGAGTTGCATGCGCGTCAGCAGATACCTTACCCTTTCGGCGGTATCCCTGACCTCATCCACGGCGCGCGTGGCCTCCGATACCTCGCGGAAAAGTCCGCCCGGTTGCGCGACTTGCTCGAGCCGGGGTTTTTTCCCCAGCCCTTTAAAGTCACTGAAGCGGATAAAATTAACTGCGGTATATCGGGGATGCTGCAACTGCCATTCTGTGATCAGATCCATCAGGTCTTCCTGCTGTTCAGTTGTCATTACTTTAGCAGCAAGTGACCAGATTTGTGTTTCAAGCATTTTAAAGGCTTTGACAACAATTTCGGCCGGTTTCCCAAAGTGCTGTGCCAGATAGTAATCCTCCCAGAGGATACGATTCAGCGTCACCAATACCACCATGTCCAGCAGGCTAACTCCCGGGTACGGACCGGTCGCGATATCAACAGCGGAAGCGGTGGAGTAAACCTGCATCCTGGAAGCCGTCACGCGCGCTTCCGGCGTATCGAGTTTATCAGCCATCATGGTAACCGCTTGCACAATGGTAACATTGTAGGTATCAGCAAAACTCATCACGGCCGCTTGCAATTCGGCACGGCTGATTTGAACGGAACCGGCCTTCCCGGTGGATTGAGACGCTGCCGACTTCTCTTGGCTGCGGGATGCACCGGTCGTCACGGCAGCGCAACCGGCGACGATCACAAGCAGGAAAAAGGTGCCGAGCAAAAAACAGGCCGGCTTGATTTTACTAAAACCCATGTCTCCCCCTATTCAAGATATTTCAAAATGAGAAACTCAGTTTAGTTTGTTGGAACCGTGACGATCGGTGCTCCGGTTTGAGCACCGGTTTCAGTGAGTGAAAACAGCATCATCAAAAATGAAAACATGCGCTTGGAGTCAAGGTCCGTGTCGTCAATATAGAACCAGTTATCCCGGTATTGAATCGCCACAAAGGCGTCATCCGGACGGGAAGCATCGCTGTGGATGCGGATCAGCGGAGGGATGCCGGATACGTTTTCGTCAACGAAGGTAGGTGCCACACGCCCCTCTTGGACATCTTTGGCCGGTACGTCGATATACGATGCCAGTTCCACTATGATTTGAAGCATGGACCGGGTCAGCATGGCGATTTCCTGATCGTTTGCAGGATAGGCGCCGTACATCACGCGAAATTCCTGTGCATCAGGCTTAAGACCAAGAATCTGACCGACGGTCTTTATATCTTCAGCCATATCACCGCTATACTCTTTCCGGAAAAACATGACTGTCGCCTTTATCTCGCCGATCGGCTTGATCCGCATGCCCAGCCCTCCTGCCTGCTGAATGCGACGCATGGCTGCAATGAGACGGTAAAAGTCGGGGTGGGCCGATCGTCCCAACAGCTTTCCGCCAAAGCGGTTATCAACGCCGTTGATGGTCTGGACGCAGATGCGAAACATAAAATCCGCCGGAAATTCAGCCTGTATCAAGGACAAAAAGGCGCGAACCGGAATGGGTGTCATCAGGCTTCGCGTAAACTTTTCTCCCACGAGAGGGCTGTAGGTGATGGTCGGGCGGTCGGTGTATTTACCACTGCCCCCCACGGTTTGACTATCGCCAAATACAGAATCACTCAAGGTGCCCCCCAGACTTACCTGCCCCTCGATAGCGTACTGGCTGATAATGGATGATACCTCCATGAACACCGGCGCATCAACGTAGCGCATCTTGACCAGGTTAAGGAGCATCTGTTTTTTCCAGGAGTTGGAGATGGCGTTGACATAATCGAACCGGTCACGGGTGACCGTTCCCGGACCGATCCCGGTGCATCCTGCCAATAAAGCCAAGGTCAGGATGGTGAGGATTACCTTGAAGTGCATGTTTTTTTGCATAAACGAATCCTTTCAATCCAAAGATAGTGAAGCTTCGCTTCAATCCGACAAGTTGATGAGATTCCAATTCCATTAATTGAGACAAACCGATGCTGGCAAGAAAAAAGAACCATCCTTTTATAATCCAGTATCCAGCATCCAGCATCAAGTATCTGCATCAACTTTGGGTAGAAGTGCAATAGGTAAATTTGACACAGATGTTAAGATTACAGCTTATAAAGACGTCTGTTTAAAAGTAGATCTTAGTATAAAGCAAAAGCCCTGTGTACGAGAATTCAACTTTCCCTATAAAATCGACATTGGGGTAGTCTGAACCGTTGGCTTCAAGTTTTAAATCAAACACATCGTACCCGATACCGAAGCCGACATTCTTCCAGAAATTGTACTCGCAGGAGATATTGAATGCAGCGATTGAACCTTTGAAATCACCGACTTCCAAATAAAAAACTTCCAAAGACTGTTTTAAAAACAGCTTGGGCGTAATGGCAAAATCCAAACTCATACCCACTACCGGAAGGGGCGCGGTAATGCTTTCCTCGGTGGAGCCGACTCCGGCTGCGCTTATGCCGGCCTCGATGGGGGTGATAAACAATCCTATAGATGCCGCCAGGCTGATGCGATCATCCTGGAAAAAGGCATAACCATAGCCGGCCTTTAAGACTCCAATATTTACATAACTATCAACAGTGGTGCCTATCGGGTATGTTTTATCTTCCCATTTGATTTCGGTTTCCAGCGTTTTTGTAGCACTGCGGCGAAAATCGTAGTACTTTAAGCCGAGCATATGACGCTGACTGCTGCCGAAGCGATAACTGACTTCCGCTCTTAAAACCGACATGGACGAATCCAGGCCCAGGGCCTCCTCGACATCCACGCCGGCTCCAACTCCCAGCGTGTCGGAACCGAGGTAGACACTGCTGTTAATGTCGGCAATATATCCCCCCAGTTTAAAGCTGAAACGTTCCCAGGGCTGGTCAGCAGGGTCGCTGCTTTCGGCATGAACAGGCAGAGCAAAGAAAACGGCAATAAATACTATCGCTAAAATCCAGACTGTCTTTTTCATAATCGGCTCCTTTTGCCTTATTCACTGCTTTAGGTTCGCTTAATCTTACCGGAAGTTGTATTATATATCAAAAATAAAATGATTGGTCCACAGTTCAAGCGTAATAGCGCCGCCTCCTGCCAGATCGGCATCCATATCAGCATAGGCATTAACAGGAGAATATGCCCAGAAAGGCAGAGCAACAAAAAACAGATACGTCATTACCAGCAACATCTTTGTGTAGCGAACCATCATCAAGTCCTTTCTTGTGTGCAGCAATTTAGCCGCATACCCTCGGCAAATTATATGCCCCACGGATATCCATCAGTTTCTGGAGTGCCTTGCGCATGGATTCCTCGGCCTGGGCTTCCGAGCTGATCTTGGAGTCTTTGGCAACAAGATCCGAAAACAGTGCCCGGGCCTGATCCTCCTGCCGACTGTCCGCATAGGCAAGCACCTCAATCCACAGGCCTGCCAGGGCGTGGTTTTTATCATCCAACTGAGCGGCTGTGCGGGCGTATCCCAGCGCGGTATCGTGTTTGCATTTGGTCAGTGCTGCAAGTCCGTTGAAGGCATCCTCGCCCAAAGTAGACTTCAGCTTCTCGATTGCAGCAACTTGCTGATCTTTCTTGACCTGATTTTCTTTTGCGCCAATCATAGCCCCGGAAGCAGCCCCTGTGCCGGCGCCGTAGACAGCACCCCGGGCGGCGGCCTCCCCGACATTACCACCAAAAACAAGTGCGCTGAACATACCTCCGGCGGCACCCACAACGGCGCCCATCGTTGCACCTTCTCCCGCTCTTTGAACGCTTTGTTTAGAGCAGGCGCTAAGCAGTATAACACACCCCAAGACCAGTAATTTAATTGCAATCCCACGCGAACGTTTCGATATCATACATCACCTCCTGACCTGATCGCTTCCCGCCGCAAAGCACTGACGCATGTCAGAATCCCGCCCTTCGGGAAGCTTCTATTTTTCATTTTGTTTACACTTAGGGTAATACAATTTTATTAAGTTTGCTAAATTCTTCCCTGTGTGCAGCAAGTTATGCTACATTTCAAACTAAAAATCTAGAGATAGTGCCATAAAGGTTGTAACTTTATTGCTACCGTGTAACCTATTGATTTAATTAAATGCGAAACTGTCCAGGGTGCGGATTGTTGCATTTAATCCGCACCCTATGCGCAACCATGAAAAGGCCGGTCAAAAAAAGATTGGCCTTTTTCTATTTTTAGGGTTGACAAATTCTTACCACTGTCTTAAATTGATAATTAAGACCACGGTAAGAAATAAAAGGAGGGTTTTCCATGAGTGATCCAAAAGGTAAGATGATAAATTTTAAGGCAAGTGCAGAGTATCTTGACAAGTTAGATGCGCTTGGCTCTAAGTTGGGGCTTGATCGATCAAAAACAATCAGAGTTGCGTTAGATGAGGCAGTCGGTAAATACACTTCACCCGGCTACAAAGAGCTTATGGTAATTCCGTTTGAGCAGTATCGGGACATATTCAAAGCATTTGAAATGGAGCTTGAGCGATACAAGAAGGATGCCGAAACATTGCAAAGCTTAAGGCACCATCCTGTAACAGCCCCTTACATTGAGTTGAAAGAATATGATAACGAGCACCAGCGGATTGCCAACCGTAAAGGGCCGGAAGCGGCTGAGAAATTTCGCAAACAGCATCCTGAAGTAGATGCGCAACGGGCTGAACAAGCGGCGGCAATGCTTGACGCACTTCGGAAGCAGCAGACTGGAAAAGCGGCGGACAATGAATAAAATAGAAAATTCTCACAAGCTTTTAAAGATTATAAAACAGATTGAGCGTGACAACTTCACCGGAAAAAAGCTGATAGAGCTCAACTGCAACCAAGGCAAGGTTGGCCAGATCTATGAAGTTGTAAGGAAAGAAGTCAAAAACTAATTTTTTCGGTTCTTGTTATCCAGCAGGCTATGACAACCCGGAACGGAGCAACCGGCGCATATGGCGCCATGTTACCGTATCCGGGTTTTTTATTTCAGGATCAATCAACCATGGCATGGCTCGACATAATCAAATCAGCAAAACACCTTGATTGCTGCGAACGCACAACCTGGACGCTAATCAATACAGGTGATCTGCGGTTTAGTCGGTTGCCGGATGGATCAATCAGAATCAAACAAGAATGGCTCGATGATTATTTATTGGCGCGTGAAGATCAAAGCACAGTTGACAGAATCGTAAATGAGGTTTTGGCGGAATTTATATAAATGATTGCAATTGCAGAACGAAAACAAAATATTGATCTTGCGGAGGTTGTCCAGGGGGCCGGTGTCGAGATGAAGTCCAGGGGGGGGCGGTCTGTTGGTCACTGCCCTTTTCATACTGAAAAAACGCCGTCGTTTTATGTTTTTCCGGATAACCGTTTTAAATGTTTCGGCTGCGGTGAATCCGGGGATTCGATTGACTTTGTGCAGAAATATCACGGCGTCGACTTTAAGACAGCATTGCAGATTTTAGGCATTGACCGCCAGAACCGGACAATAACACCGGAAATTAAAAGACAGATCAAGCAACGAAAACACCGGGCCGCACTGGTTGAACGGTTCAGGCGGTGGGAGGTTGAAAAATCAAATGAGTTGGGGTTGCTGATACGTTGCACTTATAAGGTTATGCGGTCCTGGAAAAGCATCGAGGATCTTGAAAGGGGCGGCGGTATCCTGCATCCTCTTCCTTTTTACGAATATTTCATGGATATACTTTGCTCCAGTGACGATGAGGCAAAATTTCAATTCTACAAAAACGAGGCAACCAATGGAGAATTACAACCTTGCTGAAGAGCTTGAAAAGCACCACAAGCCGACGATAGCAGAGGGCAACCAATTTGACAGCAGCGAAGTTTTAAGGGCTCTGCATGGCAATGAGGACGGTGACGCGCGGCTTTTCAATGAGATCCACAAAGACAATTTTATTTATGACCATGCAGCGGGCCAGTGGTACGAGTGGGCCGGGCATTATTGGCGGCTGGATGAAAAAAACGAAGTCACCGAGGCCGTACAGGATGTCATAAAAAATTACGCACAGGAAGCACAGCGGCAATCCTGGAAGCGGCTGAAGGCCATAAAATCGAGCGATAAAGAGGCGGCTGCAAAACACCAAAAGAATGAAGATGCTCTATTTAAAAGGATCAAAGAGCTGCAAAGAGTCAGACGCAAAAAAGATATCTTATACCTTGCAACCGTTGGCAGGGGTTTGAGCGGCCATGAGTGGGATAATGGTCCGATGCTGTTAGGCTGTAAAAATGGAATCATTGACCTTGCAACCGGCAAACATCGACCGGGCAAGCCGTCAGATCATATCAAAACGGTTGCACCTACTGAATGGCAGGGAATTGACGCGCCATGCGATAACTGGACACGCTTCTTATCAGAAATCTTTGCCGGTGACGCAGAGCTAATCAAATATGTGCAACGTCTTTTAGGTTATGGAATCACCGGAAAAACTTCAGACCATGTGCATCCAATTTTCTGGGGCAAGGGCCGCAACGGAAAAACCACAATGTTCGAAGCGTTGCGGCATGTTTTAGGCCTGTTGGCTTATAAGGCAGATTCAGAGATCCTGCTAAAACAGCGATTCGCGCGGCAAGCCGGGGCTCCTGATGCCAGCTTAATGGCGTTGCAGGGTAAGAGGCTTGTCTATGCCAGCGAGAGCGATGAGGGGCGCAATCTGAACGCCAGCAAGCTAAAAGAATTATGCGGCGGTGATACTTTAACCGGTCGCGCACCCTACGGACGGCGCCAGGTTGAATTTACACCGTCACACTTATTGTTGCTTCTTACAAACCACAAGCCACACGCACCGGCGCGCGATTATGCGTTATGGGCCAGGATCCATTTAATTCCCTTCAATATGTCCTTTATTGAAAATCCGTCGGCAGAAAATGAACGCAAAGCAGATCCAGACTTATTGGAAAAGCTGAAGGGTCAAGCATCCGGGATATTGGCTTGGCTTGTCAGGGGTTGTCTTGATTGGCAAAAGCAGGGTTTGAATCCGCCGGACACGGTGACGGCAGCGACTAAAGAATATCAGCGAGATGAGGACATTATGGGGCATTTTATTGATGTCTGCTGCATTATTGGTGATCGTAAGGAAATAAAAGCAGGACAGCTTTACAGTGCCTATAAGGACTGGGCAAACGAGGCAGGACACCGGCCAGTTAGCCTTACAAAATTTGGCCGGGATATTAGGGAGCGACATGATTCATATAAGAATCGCAGCGGTGTTCATTATATTGGAATTGGATTATTGGCCGAAAGTGTGAACACTTGAGGGTTTTTCTATAAGCGATTATATTCACATTATTTATATATTTTACAAAGGCTTACATGATTTATCATATCAATAGCGTGAACAGTGTGAACCCGCAGAGCATATCTTTCCTTTTGTTGTTTTTTGCTTTTCCCATGGGAGCTTTTACGAAAAGTGTTCACAGTGTTCACAGTGTTCACAATTAACATGATGGTGTGCCGGTTTCGACGCCTCGTTCCGGCGGGTGGGTAAGTGGGAAAATTTGATTATGCAGATATTGACAACTGAAGAAATCAAGCAGGACATCGAGGGATTTCAGGCGCGGATTGATGCAGCAAGGAAAAAGCTTGCAATGTTACCAGGCGGACGTTTGGCATATCCTGAGCACAAGAAAAGAGAGATGCACCGGCGGCAGCTTGAAAGCGAGATTGAGCATGTTCACAAACTTATAGGATACGCGACGGAGGCGTTACAACCATGACACAAGCAGCGGGAAATGGATTTTTTAAAATCGACAATCCGACCGATGAGGCAACCCGGGCGCGGTATAAGAAAGCTTTGATCGAAGTGTTGGTGATCTTTGGAAATGCGGTTTCGCTTATCGTAAAGGCTCAAGACAAAACCGGGCTGCGAAGCATCGAGGTTGAGTATAAGTGAAGATAAAACAACTGCATTGCATTAAGTGTAATGATATCAAGCACCTATGGGGGCGGGTCGATTTAGTGGCGATCCTTCATCGGTCAATCGAGGGTGCAGCACAACAGACTTACGAGAAATGTTTACTATTAAAACTTGATTCAAATTTTAAGGATTTTTCAAAATGAAATTGACAGCAAAACGGACATGGACAAAAGAGGCCCGACAATTTTTCATACACATAAAAGGAAAATTTCAGATCGATGAAAAACACCATGCCGTATTTTACGGAACCGTTGAAAATCTGAATGATTTTTACAAAGCAAAAGAACTTGTAAGATCTGATGGTATGACCTTCAAAACACCATCCGGCCAGATCAGAAAAAATCCGGCTTGCGGGATCCAGAAGGACGCATGGTCAGCTTTTTTGCTTGGCCTAAAAGCTTTGGGCCTTCATGAGTATCAAGCCAAGCTTGGGAGACCGCCAGGGAGATAAAATGGGATTAAAGGAAAAAGGAAGTCTTAATATTTCAAGTGAATTGCTTGAGTTTTTTCACTCGGGCCAGATAACCGTTGAAATTTGGATGCACCCGGAAACGGGCCGGGAGGAGTGGCAGCGGCACAAAGGAAAGGTGCTTGCCGATTTTTTTAAAACCCGGCCAGGGTCAAGGCCCTTTGCATGGTGGGAGTATTCCAGCCCGGACCATCCTAAAAACTTTAAACCTATTAATATTTTTGCGGTTCAAATGGTGGAGCGTGATTATATACGGTGGGGATCTACCTCCAGGCCAGGCCCGGAGACATTTCCAGAACCGCCATATTTGTTTGAAAGTGAGGCTGCATATCTCAAGCGCAAAAAGTTGTTAATACGGGGTGAACTGCAGCGTATAAAACCGCAAGATTTTGAACCAAAAGAAACTTATCCTTTTTTCAAAGTGGATCGATTTGGAAAATATATGCGGGTGGATGACTACGATGCAGTATTAGCAAAAACCCGTGAGCGATTAAAAGAAGGCGGAAGCCTTGCCATAACTACGTTTACGGGGTTGCCGGAGTCACAATATCCAATAAGATTTAAAATATGATAGTTGACAAAATGACACAAAAACGTAATTTGCTTGACTTTATGCTACAAATTTGTAATATTATCTATACAAAATGCGCGTTTTCTGCATTGCTTTTAATTTTTACTCTATATAGTGGATGCAAAATTTTTACTTTGGCGGAAACGCATTTTGAAGGGCATTTTCGGAGCAAAACGCTTTGGATTTGCCCTTTTTTATTTGGATATAGCAATCAGGCAACAGCCTTTTATGAACCTTTTAAGTAAAGTCCTGTGTGACCATAGGCGCGTATCAACCGGAAAGGATAGCCAGCGGGTTTGAAATTCCCAAAACAAAAACCTTTAACCAGTAGCCCAGCGTTATCGTTGGCAGCGGCAAGGGCCAGGCGCAACAGCCTATTATAAACCTTTAATGTAAAATCCAACGTGATCGTTGGTAGCGGCAAAAACAGTAGGGCGTTATCGCCCAAAGCGGCCAGAACAGTTACAGAATATTAATTTACCCTGGGAGCGCGACCGCTATCCAGGACCCGGCCAGCTTCGGCATGATCGTTGAAAGCACCGGCGGCAAAAATCAACTTTAAAAATAATCAATTTGGAGAATATATAAAATGAATAAATTAAAAGAATTGCAAACGCTTTATAAGGCGTCGATGGAGCGCTTAAAACAAATCCGAAAACTTGAGGGCGGCGATTTAACGGAAGAGATCCGATTAGAGCGCGACGGTCATTTAGAATTGACTGAGGCCCTGAAGGGAAAAATCGATAAAGAACATCTGAAACGACACAACGACAATTCAGAGCATCGAACGGACATCAGCACCGGCGGGACGGACCGGGGCGGCAACGGTTACGAAGTCAGATCGGCAAACCAGCCGAAGGATTTTAGGAGCCTTTGGGGTAACAATCCCTTGAACCGCTATTCTTGGAACGATCAGGAGCATGGTCTCAGCTTCTATCAAGCCGTGTTTTCAGGGCGGCACCATCCTGCGCTTACTACCAGGGCCATGACAATCGGGTTGGGATCGGGCGGTGGATTTCTTATTCCGGCGGAATATTCCGAAAAAATCCATAACGTAGCTTTGGAAAATGAAATCGTGATGCCGTTGGCAACGGTTGTACCGATGAGAACGAACGATAAAAAGCTACCGGCGCTTGATATTGGTGACCATAGCTCCAATTTGTTTGGTGGCTTTACGGCGTCGTATTCACCGGAGGCGGGAACGCTGAGCGATAATAATCCCTTAGCACGCGCGATGCTGCTTTCCTGTAAAAAATTATACGGATTTCTCAGGTTTTCAAATGAGCTTTTTGAAGATTTGCCAGGCGGCGGCGGCAAGCAACTTACTGAAATTATGGGAAAAGGTCTTGCCTGGTACAGAGATAAATTTTTCCTGAAAGGTACCGGCGCAGGGCAGCCTTTAGGGGTGCTCAATGCTGGTTGTGTGGTTGAGATTGCCAAGGAAAGCGACCAGTTGGCCGATACAATCGTCGTGGAAAACCTGCTTAAAATGCTTAGTCGGCTCTACATGGGAAGTTTTAAAAATTCCGTGTGGATCGTTCATCCGACTTGCATCCCGGAAATTGGCACTTTGTCATATGACGTCGGAACCGGTGGGAGTCACATTCCGGTTATGTCCGAAAAAGACGGCCAATTTACAATATTGACCAGACCGGTTATTTTCACCGAAAAAACCGAACCGTTAGGGGATGCGGGTGATATCATGCTCTGTGATTTTTCTCAATACGTGATCGGTTTACGCGAGGAAATGCGGATCGATTTTTCACCTCATTTGTATTTTTCGACGGATGAAATGGCGGCGCGTTTAATCGAGCGACATGACGGATTTCCTTTATGGGATACGGCGTTGACTCTTGAGGACGGCTCCACAACGGTTTCACCGTTTGTTCGTTTGGCAGAACGCGCGTAATTCGGCGCGGCAAAATGCTGGCCGGCGTTAACGGATGGCGCCGGCTGGCACGTTTCATGTTTTACTTTTTTCAAGGTTTTTGCCGTTGTTGCTCGCTGTTTCGGCGGCAAAAAGGGCTCCGGGCAAGCATGGGGCCGGTTAAAATGTCAAAAGGCCGGGGCCACGGTCACCCCGAAAGGGAGCCCCGGCCTTCATTTAAAGCATGGTGCTAATCAGCTATGCCTTGAAGTTCTTCTATGATTTGATCGTTTTTGATTAAAATAAGCTCAATGTTGCAAGCAATATTTATGATTGCACAATTAGTATTATTCCATATTTCGCACTTATCTTTAATACATTCTTTGTTTAAGAAGGGACACATGGTTTCTCCTTTTGATGAAAGGTTAAAAGATAATTTTTCTGGTAACACAGAGATTTAGTACTATCAACTTAAAACTTGACTTTTGAACGGAGCATGAAATATGATTATAACATTTGTAAACTATCATTCGGGGGGCCTCCGTTATGGCTATTTTTATTTGTATTCTTAAAAACCAGTTGGGCTTGGAAGCCGGGATCCGCAAGGACCGGAAAGGCTTAGTGATAGGCCTTCGAACTTCCAGGCCCTTTTTGTTTTCCGGCGCCATGGGCTACACAGGCCAAACAGGGCTAACATACTGTCATGGTGCAGGGCCTAACCTTCGGCAAGGGTAGAACGTCGATTGTAGGGGCTCTGCGGGAGTCGGATTTTAAGGAAAGCAGGAAAAACAGGGATTGACAAAGGAAAGGGGGGAGCATGGGAGTAAAAATTAGACAAAAACCGGCTGGCTCTGGTAATTGGTGGATCTTTATAAATCACAACGGCCAAAGGAAGTCAAAGCGGATCGGTACCGATAAAAAGGTTGCGCGCGAAGTGGCGAAAAAGATCGAGGCAAAATTAACTTTGCATGATCTATACCTTGAACGGCTAAAGGCTAAAGTGCCAAAGTTCAAGGAATATGCAGAGCATGTTTTTGCGCTACCAGCTGAACGGAAGCAAAGCACACTACACACTTACAGGAATCGGTTAAATAAACATATTTATCCTGCTTTTGGTAACATGCGGATAAATGATATCCGGCGTAAAGACTTGAAGATGTTTTTTGACAAACTGGCAATCCAGGGGCTAAAGCCGAAAACTATCACCACAGTAAAAGAACCGATATCTATTGTCTTGAAACATGCCGTTGACACGGAAATAATTGAACACAGCCCATGCCAAGGATTAACGATAGCGGGAGCTAAAAACAATAAAAGCGTTGATCCATTAACTGAGCAAGAAGCAGAGCAGCTGCTTGAACAGGTCAAAGGATATTTTGACGGCAAGTATTATGCAGTCATACTGCTATTGCTCAGAACCGGCGCCAGGATCGGCGAAGCATTGGCCTTAACGTGGGCGGATATCGACTTTGAGGGCCGCACCATAGAGATCAGTAAGACCAAGTGGAAAAACACGATAACGACACCTAAGAACGGCAAATCGCGGCGCGTTGATATGACCTTGATGCTGTTAAATGTTTTGCGGGAACTGAAACAAAAGCACTGGCACGAAGCTGCAAAGGGTGAATCCTTGCCGGATGCTATATTCCCCTTTAGCCCTGATAGTGTTGGAAGGGCTTTAACGAAGTGTTTAAAGGATGCAGGGTTGAAAAGGGTGCGGTTACATGGGCTACGGCATTCATACGCATCTATTCGGCTTATGCGCGGTCATACGATATCTGACGTCAGTTATCAGTTGGGGCATTCTGATATTAGTCTTACTTTTAAGGTCTATACTCATTGGATACCAGGCAATTTTAAGGCCGAGGTTGATGAATTAGATACGCACCTAAGCGCACCCTATGCGCAACCAATTAAGAGGGCGCTTGAAATATAGTATTAATTTCAACTCCTTATGAACTTAACAATAATTTTCCTAAATTTATTGTCCCCTATCTCCGGGTCCGGATTGTTGTCATTGACGTTCGTAAACCGAAACAGTAGGGCCACCGGGTCGACAATCGGCAGTTTAAAATCAAAATCGAATCTGAAAAGCCGTTCTTCGCCCGGATCATTAAGCCCTGGCATTAATAAGAGATTGCATGAGATTGTCACCCCGCTTTTGAAGGTGTAAAGGCCCTCAAACCCAAGATAACCGGCCGTGTAAGTGTTTTCTCCAAAGTCTTTGAATTCCTCATCCACATAGCCGAAACCGAACGGTAGCTGTAGCAGATAGTTTTTATCCTCATAAAACCGGTACCCGATTCCAACTGCCGGGTAAAGACGTTGCTCAATTAATCGAGGCAGGTCTTTTTCGGCTGCTGGCCGGGCAAAAAGGAACCATTGGTCGCGCACGTCGTACTCTCCCAAAAGGTACGTCGTCAATTCGTCCTTGGTTGTCACTTCTACGCCTCCGGATGACTTCTGAATTTCGTATGCATACCTGAAGTCAAAAACAAGCCGGGTCGGAGATTTACGTCGCGCCAGCCTGAAACCAAATTCGAGCTTGTTTTTGTCAACCGCGGTTCTTTCGTAGCGCCACCCTAAAGCCAGATTCGCGTTCCAGTGCCGAAAGTCGGTTCGCATACGACTCAGCCAGGATGTTTCATACTCTTGCAATGCAAGGCCGGTGACAATTGCAGCCGTGCGGATGGAAACGGCCGATTCTCGGATCATGCCGATGGACAACAGCCCCTTTTCAATACCCAGTATCCGCCCTTGCACAACGCCATCTTCACCATAATAAATGCGAAAGGGGCGCTGTGAAGAGATTTGTTCGATATCTTGATAGTCAATCTTTATTTCACCTTTTCCGTAAGCGGTATCAAGGGTGACGCCCTCGGAATCGAGAAGTCGAATCCACCCTTTCAAACGTTGGCCCTGGACGGCAACCGTATCCGTTGCATCCCCTCCGGCAACATCTGCCTCCCCCCGGACCGTTGCAGCGGGCACGAGCAAGATCGCAAACAGCACGACCAGAATTTTTTTGGAAAAAGATTGCATTTCCACTGTAAAGCTTACACCTTTGATCGCAAACAAATTTTATTTACTTACCCTCTGGGGAGAGCCTGATATTTACTCTACCCAATTGAGCGAAAGCCAAAAAAGGTTGTGCCCGTTGGCCCGTTATGCCCGTTAGCCC
>JABMQM010000445.1 GCA_013203195.1 Desulfobacteraceae bacterium
ACACAATGTTCCCCCGGCCCTTGCTCATAAAGCCGGATCGCACGTTCAACGAAATTATACAGGGTCTTTTGGGCGATAGCAAACCCTTCAGGTCCGAAGTGATAGCCCAGGAACTCAAACCCTCGCCCGGTCCTGCCTATCAGGGACTGATGCTGACTTTCCTATATTATACGCAACTTTGGACCCACCCCAAAAACGTTCAAGACTACATCTTCCAGTTGTAACCTGTTGCGTCTTTGAAAAATGCTTTTTTTGGTTTTTTCCCTTTGCGACGCTGCGAGCAGACGTATTTCATTTGTAAACACATCTGATAGTCTGTCCTCCTATTCTGGGAGTTGGAGTTAGATTTTGGCTGGCAACCTTGCGAGCTATAAGAAGCCGAGAAAATTCGAATTTATCTCATTAGACCTGTTCCCCAGAAGCACGACAGGAAAAATATTAAGACATGAAGTGGAAAAATGGGATAAGGAAGAGTAGATTGCTACGATGGGGGTCACCCATTTACATTTTAGAACCAGTACTCCGGATACCGTCGATTTCTTGGTATATTGTTAACCAGGAGCGCAACAAGCAACATAACTGCCGCGCCAAGCCCGGCAGGTATCACTGCGTAAAGGTAGCCCAGATTGTGAATCTTCTCGCTGCCGATAACCGCAATTAAGGATGTGGCACCACCGGGTGGATGAAGCGTTTTTGTGGCATGCATGACAGCAATAGCGGTTGCTACCGCCACAGATGAAGCCAGCCACAAGTGGGGGTGGAATATTTCATAAGCTGTTACGCCAATAACAGCTGAAATGACATGGCCGCCCAAGAGGTTCCTGGGCTGGGCCAGCGGACTCTTGATGGCTCCATAAATAAGTACGGCTGAAGCGCCAAAAGATCCTATGATCATCACCAGATCCTGTTCTTCAACCAGGTGATAGTTAATCAGGGCCACGGAGGCAATACCGAGAAAGGCCCCAATCCATGACCATATGATTTCGGAAAGGCGCACCATAGGAGGGCTCTTTGTCGTCCCTTTCATTTTATTGAAGTAGTTCACAGCCTTCTCCTCGCTATCGTTTTTGCTTTTGGGGAAATGATGATTTTACGATATCTTCCCTGGCAACAATTCCAAGGAGCTTACCCCCATCATGTGTGACCGGCACTCGATTAATTTCTTTTTTCGTAAAGATATTTGCGATTTCCGAAAGAGGCGTATCTTCTCGTACTGTGATTGCGGGTGAGGTCATGATATCTTCGGCTCTCTGCTGGCGCATGGCTATCGCAACACATCCCCTGTTTCTCAAGCATTGCACCACCACCTCCATAAATGACCTGGCATCTTTTCCTCCCATATGAAAGAGGAAGTCTTTTTCAGAAATAACACCAACAACTTTTTCTTCATTCTCAACTACGGGGACTCCCGCGATACCGTGGCGGGCCATAATTTGGGCCACTGTCTCTAACGGGTCATCCCTTTTCACAAAGACGACATCCGTGGTCATCACCTCCCCGGCTGTGAGGGAATGGGTCAGACGATCGACCGCATGTTGGTATGCAAAGCGATAGATCTCTTTAAAGTCACCCGTGGTAATATCCAAATAGCCGCTGATGTCCTTCATCGCCTTCAAAATATCGTCATCGGAGATATCCATTGGGCTGGTGTCTAAATTTCGATGGTCCATTTTGTTATCCTCTAATTGTCTGCTGAAAACCGTAAACACAACCTTATCGGAAGCCTTATCGTTGGCTATTTAAAACGCACCTTTGGATGTGTGATTTCAGGTGAATTGATGATTTGTAGTCTTGCGCGAAATTCGTTTTCGGTTACTGAACTTTTCCAGTGCCCGGTAATGCCTGCGGCATACACCATCCCGATATATATTCCGATAATGACGGTACCCAGTCTGGCCGTGTTCCAGCCAGTTTTTCCCGTACCCGTCGTTTTTAACTCCAGCGTATTTTCAACCGGACAGACCAGCGTACATTCCATGCATCCGTTGCATTCCGGGCTGATAATATAACGCTTTCTATCCACCGGCAGGTAATAAGGACACGCTTCGGAACAGCTTTTACAACCAATACAGGTATCGGGGTTGCGCTGAATCCGTGTAGGGCTGCATAAGGCCAGCAACCCCATCAGCGCTCCATAGGGGCACAGGTACCGGCACCAGACATTGCGAATAAAGAGAGACGATAGAACCAATACCGCTAAAACGACTACCGTCAGGGTGGACATTTGTGTAAAAAAGTGGAGCATTTTGACATCGGATATTTTATAATAAGGACTCTGCAGAAACCCTAAAATGGCAGGGCTGCTCATGGAAAAGATAATTTTTACAAAAAACCCCAGCAGCAGGTATTTGAGACTGCGCAAAGGGAAATCCAGATAGACGGGTAGTTTATAGTTTTTCCCGAAAAGGCTTCTTCCCAATTCCCAGAGCCACTCGGAAAGGGTTCCCACCGGACAGAACCATCCACAAAACGATTTGCGCAGCGCCAGGGAAATAAAACCTGCAAATCCTAAGAATACCATGGCAGCCGGGTGAATCGGATCCCAGATACCGGTTTGTACGAACAGTTTCCATCCCATCAGCGCTCCGATGGGAAGGAAGCCTTCAACACCCGGCGGTCTTAGGACGGTGACAACGCCGTTGCCCGAGGCCTGGTGAACATAGATGATAAATTGGAGACCTATTCCGATGGTTGCGAGAAATACACCAAATTGAAACCAATTTCGTTTCCCCCATGCATAGGGTTTTCTGCGCTCCTCAGGCTGTAGAAAGGAACTGTCGGAATATATTGTATTTTCAGATTCTCTCAATATCAGACCAACCTTGGGTTTTATTTTTGCAAGATCTCTTGCTCGATTATAACCGGCCGATTTCACCCGAAACCGCATTTTCGTATTCTCTTATAGTTTTTTACTCGAAAAAAGAATATTTGTAATTGACTTAAGTCAATTCCTTTTTCTTCTGTTTATGTTTTAGATGATAGTCTTTTGTGTATTGAAAAATGAAAATATGAATTTATAGGAGATGCGCATGAGGACCTATACTGAACTGGCCTTATTTGGGTCATTGAAGAGAGAAATGGCGGATGTTGATAATGATTCAATCCGATTTGAGCTTGAAGATCCGACGC
>JABMQM010000446.1 GCA_013203195.1 Desulfobacteraceae bacterium
ATGTCTTGCCAGAAGCTGCCATCGCAAGCGATCAGCGGTCGTTTGGCAAAATAATTAATATTATTGCAAAAGCCTCTGTTCTTTCTTTACGAACCTTTATATACGAGTTTTATCCGCCTTTGGCGTGATCACTCGTTTTAAAATATGATTATCCATTGAGCGGCTTAACATCGGCTTGCCCAACAACTTATTGAGAAATAAAGTATTAATTAAACAATAGCTGTTGCGAAAGGAAAAATTATGAAGCTTAATGCCAACATTCCCGGGGGGCCGCTTGCTGAAAAGTGGGATCGACACCGTTTCGAACTTAAACTTGTTAATCCGGCCAACAAAAAAAAGTTTAACATCATCGTCGTCGGTACAGGGCTTGCGGGCGGCAGTGCCTCTGCATCGCTTGCCGAACTGGGCTACCGGGTCAAAACTTTTTGCATTCAGGACAGCCCACGGCGCGCTCACAGCATTGCCGCCCAGGGAGGAATTAACGCCGCTAAAAATTACACTAATGAAGGTGACAGCATCCAGCGCCTTTTTTACGACACCATCAAAGGCGGTGATTTCAGGGCCAGGGAGGCCAATGTCTATCGCCTGGCCCAGATAAGCAACAATATTATCGATCAATGCGTTGTTCAGGGGGTCCCCTTTGCCCGTGATTACGGAGGACTGCTTGCCAACCGCAGTTTTGGCGGATCCCAGGTATCCCGGACGTTTTACGCCCGGGGACAGACCGGACAACAACTTCTGCTGGGTGTTTACAGCGCTTTATCACGACAGATAGCCGCCGGAAATGTAGAAATGTTTGCCCGCCGTGAAATGCTGGATCTTGTTGTTGTAAATGGTCAGGCCAGGGGCATTGTCGTCCGCAATCTGATTACCGGCCAAATCGAACGTTTTGCCGCCGATGCCGTGGTGCTGGCCACCGGGGGCTATAGCAATGTGTTTTATCTGTCCACCAATGCCATGGCATCCAATGTCAGCGCTACCTATCGGGCTTACAAACGCGGCGCTTTTTTCGCCAATCCCTGTTTCACCCAAATTCATCCAACCTGTATTCCCGTGCACGGGACCTATCAATCCAAACTGACATTGATGAGTGAAAGCTTAAGAAACGACGGCCGGGTCTGGGTACCGAAAACTCCCGGAGACAAACGCCCGCCCGGTCAGATTTCCGAGTCTGAAAGAGATTATTACCTGGAAAATAGATACCCGAGTTTCGGCAACCTGGTCCCACGGGATGTGGCTTCGCGCAATGCCAAGGTCCAGTGCGACATGGGAAAAGGGGTGGGTGAAACCGGTCTGGCGGTTTATTTAGACTTTGAAGATGCCATCAAAAAGGATGGAGAAGCCGTCATTGCCCAAAAATACGGCAACCTTTTTCAGATGTATGCAAAGATCACCGGCTCCAACCCTTATAAAGAGCCCATGATGATCTACCCGGCGATTCATTACGCCATGGGGGGACTGTGGGTCGACTATAATCTTATGAGCACCATTCCGGGACTCTTTGTCCTTGGTGAAGCCAATTTCTCAGACCATGGCGCCAACCGTCTGGGTGCCAGCGCTCTGATGCAGGGATTGGCAGACGGCTATTTCATCATCCCATATACCATCGGCGGCTACCTTGCCGGCACGGCCCTGCCGGAAGTTACAACCGATCATGCGGCCTTC
Source organism: Desulfobacteraceae bacterium (assembly GCA_013203195.1). Classification (GTDB taxonomy): domain Bacteria; phylum Desulfobacterota; class Desulfobacteria; order Desulfobacterales; family UBA11574; genus Desulfatibia_A. The sequence continues at coordinate 1,666 of JABMQM010000446.1, forward strand.
GAATCTGTATCCGAGGAAGTTACAAACCTCGTCAACAAGCTGCTGGCCATAAACGGCAGTCGAACCGTTGATGATTTTCAAAGACAGCTTGGCAACATTCTCTGGGAATACTGCGGAATGTCAAGAAACGCAGAAGGGCTGTTAAAAGCGCAAAAACTTATCCAAGAACTGCGCGCAGAATTCTGGCAAAACGTAATTGTTCCGGGCTCTGACAAAGATTTTAATCAGAGTCTTGAGCGCGCCGGACGGGCCGCCGATTTTCTTGAGTTTGCCGAGTTGATGGTCATCGACGCATACAGCCGCAAGGAATCCTGCGGCTGTCATTTAAACGAAGCCTATCAAACCGAGGACAACGAAGCCTTGCGTGACGATGAAAATTACAGTTACGTTGCTGCCTGGGAGTTTGCAGGAGATAACAAAGCACCGCACCTTAACAAGGAACCGCTTAACTTTGAGAACGTCGAATTAACCCAAAGGAGTTACAAGTGATAAAAACCATCAATATTACACTGAAAGTCTGGCGCCAAAAGAGTTCCGACGTCAAGGGCGGGTTTGAATCCTATCATGCCACAAATATTTCCACCGACATGTCCTTTTTAGAGATGCTCGATGTCGTCAACGAACAGTTGACCCTTAACGGCAAAGATCCGATTGCTTTTGATCATGACTGCCGGGAAGGCATCTGCGGGATGTGCGGAGCCGTTGCGAACGGTCGGGCCCACGGTTCTGAAAAGGGAACAACCCTGTGCCAGCTTCATATGCGGCATTTTTCGGACCGGGATACCATTGTCGTCGAACCCTGGCGGTCAAGAGCGTTCAAGCTCATTAAAGATCTGGTGGTTGATCGCAGTGCCTTTGACAAAATCATTCAGGCCGGCGGATATGTTTCCGTCAATACCGGTGCGGCACCGGAAGCCAATACCATCCCCGTGCCCCAGGAAATAGCCGAAAAAGCAATGGATGCCGCGGCCTGTATCGGCTGCGGAGCATGTGTTGCCTCCTGCCCTAACGCTGCGGCCATGCTTTTCGTCGGCGCCAAGATATCTCAACTTGCTCTGCTCCCCCAGGGAAAACCGGAAGCAGCCCAACGTGCATTGTCCATGGTCAGGGCCATGGATGCACTCAATTTTGGAAACTGCACCAACGAAAGAGAATGCGAAGCAGAATGTCCCAAGGAGATATCAATTACCAATATCGCCCGCATGAACCGCGAATTTTTCAAGGCGGGTCTTATCTCAGCCATTAAATAGTTTCCATCCATAAATGGTTATTTTTCCGATGAGCGGCGTGCTCCGCGGGTTTCCGCCCTCGACGTACATAAAGTACGCCTCCCCGCAAACAGCGGGACAGGCGGGCGAAAACCCTTGCTTGTCCCGCC
>JABMQM010000447.1 GCA_013203195.1 Desulfobacteraceae bacterium
AACACTGGACCCCTCGACCCCTGGAAGCCTTTGACACTCTTCTCCAACTAAATTGGAGAAGAACCATATAAAGACATACTGGTTAGAGATTTAATAAAGCTCGTCATTTCGGAAAGAACTGCTTCTTGGGCCTGAAAGTGGGGCACATGGCCGCAGGCGGGAATAAGTATAACCTCCACCGGGCCGGACACCTGACCGGCGATTCTTTCGACCTGGGCATTAGTTCCGTATTCGTCATCTTCACCCTGGAGCACAAGCAGCGGGCAGGTGATTTTGGCAAGATATTCTTCAATATTCCAATCGTAAAATTCTTGTGAAAGCCAACGGTTAGACCAGCGGCGGAAAGTCGTGTCGGTATTTTCGTGATGGTAGCGGGCCAGCCTGTCCTTTAAATCCGTGGTTTCAAAAGCTTGGACAGCCCGGCGGATGCCCTCTAAGGTGATGTTTTCAACAAAAATGTGGGCCGCTTCTGTAATGAGACCTCGTATGCGTTCGCCGCAAAAGGAGGCTGCCAGCAGGGCAATAGTGCCGCCGTCGCTGTGTCCGATGAGAACAGCATCCTTAACGTTACAGGCCTCCAGCAGTGCGGGCAGATAGGTCTGTGATTCTATCGTCAGATAATCTGTCGGCCAGGGACCTCCATAGGTGTCGGAACCGCCGTAACCCTTACGGTCATATATCAGCCCGTCACAGCCTGTGGATTCACAGACAGCCTGGGGAAAATCCCTCCACAGCTCAATACAGCCGAGACCTTCATGCAGAAACACCAGTGTAGGTTTTTCTTTTGCCGGCTCCATGACCGCAGGTTCGATACTTTTGACTCTAAACCGGCAGCCGGCAGCCTCAACGTGGAATATGCGGGATGGGATGCTTTCAGCGTTTGTCAAGGTTGGTTTCATGCCCAGTAAATAGAATAACCAGATCAAATAGTCAACTGGTGGCATAAACCAGGGTTTTTCATTAACCCTCAAGTCTTGACGATACAGCAAAACAAGAATATACATTTTCTTTAGAAAGGAGATCCAATGATTATAGAAAAGCCTGGGAAGGTGACGGAAAGAATTTTGATGCTCGGGCGAAGAGAGTCGTGTGTCTATCTTTTAGAGGGTAAAGAGGAGCATGTTCTCCTTGGCGGCGGCATGGTCCATATTATTCCGGATGTGATAGAGCAGCTCAGTGCCTTGAACATCGATGAAGAAAAAATAAAACGCATCATTATTTTGCATTCGCATTTTGATCACTGCGGAATTGTACCTTTTCTTAAAAAACGCTGGCCTTGGGCCAAAGTAACCGCCTCGCTACGTGCCAGGGAGCTATTATCGACTCCTAAAGTTGTAGAAACGATTGAATTTTTAAACCAGATGCTGCTTGCCGAGTACGGGTTGGAAGGGAAGATCAAAGATCTTGGTATTGAATCATACGGTATTGACGTGGAAGAGGTTGTAGCGGAAGGAGACGCTCTTTTCTGCGGTGACCTGTCTCTGGAAGTGATAGATGTTCCAGGACATTCCTCATGCTCCATGGCCGTGTACGTTCCCCGGGAAAAGGCCATGTTTGCTTCCGACGCCGGGGGCATCCCATTCGGTGACAAGATTTTTACGGCGGCCAACTCCAATTTTGATAAGTACCAAAAGAGCCTTAAGAAAATGGCCGGATATGAAATTGACGTTTTCTTGGCAGAGCATTTTGGTGCCAGGACCGGTGATGACGCCCGGGATTATTTACTCAGATCCATAGCTTCTGCCAAAGATACACGCAAGATTCTGGAGGAGTCATATTCCCGGACCGGGAATGTTGAAAAAAGCACGGAAGAGATAACCGTCAGGTTTATGAGAGACGTTCCGGACGGCTTTATGTCAAAAGATGTATTTGCGTTGGCAATAGGACAAATGATGAACTACATTGCCAAACAGATGTGACGGAGCGAATTATCCTCCTCCCACCGGAGGGAAAATACCGACTCTTTCTCCGCCCTGCAGCGTTGATGTCAAATCACCTTTTTTGCCGTCGATAAAGATAAGTTTGACCTCGTTTTCGGCAACACCCAGTTGTTCCAGAAGCATGCCGACAGTTGTGCCCGGCGCAATCGGATATTTTTCCGCAGAAACCGGGGTGAAGTTGCTTAATGAGGCAAATAATTGAATGTTAATGTGCATTTCCATTTTACGAAACCATCAATTATGACGCATTGGGAATTCTAAAACCTGTTGACAGAATTTAGTTTAGGTATATTATGTCTCAAAGTCAACCATTACGTTGTATTAACAAGCCGTTGAAGATATTGCTAAAAAAACGTTCAGCTTAGTGCTCTAAACGTCACCGTATTTACGAATACATGTACTTAGGGCAAAGTCTTATGAATATTATTTCTACTATAATTCCAATCTTTGCCATTATCATTCTTGGAGGGTTTGCGCGCTGGAAAGGCTTTATTCCACCGGATTTTTTGGCTCCGGCAAACCGTCTGGTTTACTATCTGGCCATACCGGCTATGATATTTCATTCGATTTCAAAAGCTTCCTTAAAAACCCAGTTCGATAGTACGGTTCTGACCGTAACGCTGCTTGCCGTTATAGCGGTATTTGCTTTTGCCTGGGGCGTGGGTTTAACGAGATGGGTCGAGCGAAAACAGCTGGGGACTTTTATGCAGTGCTCTTTTCACGGTAATCTCGGATATATCGGCCTGGCCGTGGCATATTACTATCTTGGCAGCGAGGGGCTTGTAAGGGCCAGTATCATTGCCGGTTTTATCATGATCCTGCAGAATATTCTAGCAGTAGTTGCTCTGCAGTTACATGCTGAAAATATGGATTTAAAGAAAAACAGATGGGAGGTTGTTCTGCGGATTCTGGGCAATCCTGTCATCATATCTGCCCTGGCCGGTATATTGTATTCCCTGGCAGGATTACGGCTGCCGCTGGTCCTCGACCGCAGCCTTGCTATTTTAAGCGGCCTTGCACTACCAATGGCCCTATTGATTATCGGAGCTTCTTTGTCTTTCGAGGTGATGCAGTTGCAGTTGCTCCGAGTTTTGAGTACGAGCGTTATGAAACTGATTCTGCTTCCGGGTTTGGGATTGATTTTTTATCGCTCATGCAATCTGGCATTACAGGATTACCTGCCCGGGCTTATTCTGCTGGCCTCACCATCGGCGACATTAACTTATGTAATGGCGAAAGAGATGAACGGCGACACCGATTTTGCCGTGGCTGCTATTTCCATCAGCACAATGCTATCGGCAATAACATTTACAATCTGGCTTACTCTCGCCGGATAACCTCTAACTTCGATTGATCGTAAACAAAATGAAGAAACTCTGGATCATGATAAAATTAAAGCACATTATTTGGGGTGATGAGGGTGATGATTCCTAACCAATATTGCAACCCTTCGTCAGGTGGTCTGAGTGAAAGATGGAAGGCATCTTCAATTTGGGTTCCAGAGGCCAAACCGCAAGATAATTGTTACAAAACAGTACAATATATTAAAAATTAAGCATCGGATGAAGGCAATACATGGAAACACCAAAACTGTTATTTATCTAATTCAGCTCTAACAGCCACTCCAATTTTCTCCATAGTATATGGTTTCTTTATGTATTGACCTGCTCCAAGTCTGTGAGCTTTTTTAACACGGTGTGTTTCAGAAAAACCACTTGCAATAATTGCCTTTTGGCCCGGATGCAACTTAAGAACCTCTTCGTAAGTATCAAGCCCGTCAATTCCAGGATGCATGATCATATCCAAAACCAAAAGGTCAGCCGAATTGACTTTCATGTATTCAACCGCTTCCTCACCGCTTGAAACTGTTGTAACAGTATAACCCAACTTGGTCAGCAAACTTGATGCAATTTCTCTTTGCTCTTTCACATCATCTACTAATAGAATTGATTCTTTATTTCCCATTAAACTTTCAATGGGTATTAAAGAGGCGTCATCTATCTCCTCTCTGGTTACAGGAAAATAAAGCGTAAAGGTAGTTTTTCCTGTTACACTTTCAACATTAATATAACCATTATGGTCTTTTACTGTTCCCCAGACAACTGCCATGCCAAGGCCAGTTCCGCTTCTACCCATTACTTTTTTGGTGTAGAAAGGCTCAAATATCCTTTCGATATCCTCTGAATTGATACCTATACCTGTATCAGAAATCTTTAGGATAGCATAATCACCCTCTTCAACCCCATCATAACCTTTTATGGGTCTGTCAACATATCGGTTTTTTGTGGATATTAAAATCTTTCCACCATCGGGCATGGCTTCTGCGGAATTAGAGATCAAATTCATTACAGTTTTGGACAAATGAACAGGAGAGCCCAAGATGTTTAGAAGATTTGTTTCAAAATCGGTTTCTACCCGCATTGCAGGATGGTGAAATTTTAACTTCTTATGCTCAGGACTTTTCAAATATTCCAAGGTAATATCATTTAAATTTATTACTTCAGTAACGGCGACCCCTCTTCTGGCTAAAGTCAACAAATCCTGAACTATGACAGCTGCTTTTTGTCCTGATTGCTGCATGGTTAAAATTGGCTTCCGTAGAGGGCTGCCCTCAGGTAGATCTGCTAATAACAGGTCAGGATAACTTACAATGCCGGAAAGTATATTATTGAGATCGTGAGCCACCCCTCCGGCAAGGGCTCCAATAGCCTCCATCTTTTGGGCTCGTTGGAGTTGGGTTTGAAAGTTTTCTTTTTCTTTTTCCATTTGTTTGCGATCGGTGATGTCAAGGCCAAGGGATATCGCTCCTATAATATTTCCATCCTTGTCATGAATTAGCGAGTTGTTCCACTCACAGATGACTATTTTCCCTTCTTTGGTCAGATTATCATTAATAGAGCGGCTCTGAAGCCCTCCTTTCAGGAGGATGTTCACTATATCTTCGACATGAGGTCGATTCTTCTCGGGAATAAGAAAATCAAAGAAGTTATTGCCAACAACCTCCTCTCTGGTCCAGCCAAACACTTCTTCCGCTTTCTTATTCCACTCAGTAACGCGGGTAGCTATATCCCAAACCACGAAAGCTAAAGGTGCTGTGTCGTGTACATTGCGGAAACGCTCCTCGCTCTCTCTCAAAGCTTCCTCGGCTCTTTTCCGCTGGACAATATCATGACTTGCTTCTCTATATAGAAAAAAAACGGCCAATCCTATGAGTAGACACAAGACAAGTATTATTAATCCAGAAGTTTTAAAAAGAGGCTCAGAAATCCTTTTTAAAACTGATCGCGTATCATGTAGGTAAATGACACTCCAATCCTGATAATTTTGAATTTTCGCTTGGTGGATTTTATATTTTATGCCTGATCGATCAATAACGCTATTTCCGTCTATTCTCTCAAGGCCAGTCCAGTTCCAAGGCCCTGTGCCGAATTGTCGTGTCTTAGCTATCGCCGCGATTTCTTCAGAAGAAACTTTCCATATTACATGGTAAAGCCAATTCTTATTATTAGTTGCAAATATAACGCCGTGAGGATCTGTGAACAGCATAATGCCTTCATAATCCTGATCAATTTCTTTTTCTATCTCTCCGGTTGAGCTCTTAATAACAACTACTCCTAATGGGGTCTTATCCAATTCTCCATAAATCGGATGACTAAAATAGACTCCTCGCTTTCCGGAAGTTACCCCCAAGGCCATATAAATAGCGGGATTTCCTTGTATAGCCTGAAGAAAATATGGCCGAAAGGAATAGTTTTTTCCTACAAAACTGTCGGGGGAATTTCGATTAGAAGAAGCAATAGTATTCCCAGTATGATCCATAATGTAGCAAATGCTGACATCTAAGACATTTTTGAAATGGTCCAGTATCTTATTTGCTTTTTCTAGATTGTTCGCATCGTTGCTTGCCAACAACTGTTTTAATTCTCTAAGGCCGGCCAAAGCTTTAACCGACTTTTGATATTCGGATAAATTTGAGGCGATATGATCTGCAATTATTTTTGTTCGTGAACCAGCTTCCCGATGGGCTTCCTTCAACCCGGATTCTTTCAACGATGAATAGTAGAGATATCCTCCTGAGGACATAGAAATAAACGATAGAGAAGCCAAGATTATTAAAATGGTGCGAATTTTCATTTATCCTCTATTAAACAATAAAAAAATTTCATCTCACTTTTAAACGGGCTAAACGATTACCACTTGATATTCCAAACAATAGAATGACACATCAAATATTATAATGCAAAAGTTGTGCCCATTAGAAAGGCTATAATAAAAGCAGAATATATAATAACATAATATCAATATGATATAGATAGCAGTTTAGGTCTTATGCTAAGAGGAATTTGAGTTTTGCATAATTGAGATGGGGTTTTTGCCAAATAGTTGACAGACAAAAATAAGGACCTGATGATAAATTGACACAAATCAATAAAATTACTGTTCTGGAATAGGATTCGTCATATAGGGTTTTTGTACTGGTTCAGCGTGAATCGGAGGATTCCGGTTTCAAAATAAGCTACAATCTTTCAATAAAAGGATGCGCTTCGCGCGCTAATTTTAATGGGTTTTTTAAGGCATAGACAGGAAAGCTTGAATAATAGAATTGAGAGTGAGGGAAACAGCCGGATTCCAACTGTTTCCCTCCGGTGCATTATTCAATGCTACCCGTATCCGGCTATCCCTTGGCAGGTTGCTCCCTAGCAGAGCCTGCCTCTGTTTCACCGGACAATGTCTATTTACGCATTTAAGCTGCTTGTGTCAACTCGCTGTTGACGGCTAACCGGCACCTTTGCTCTTTGACAATTTTTCTTGTGCGGTTCTGTTTCCTTTTTTCTCTGGCTTCAGTCAGTTTGCGATCCCTTTCAGCAAAGATCCGACATTCATGGCCTTTAAGTTTGTCTTTGGGTGTAATATAACCAATAGCGCTGTGAAGCCGTTTGTAATTGTAATAGATGACAAATTCGTCAACGACTTTTCGGGCTTCCCCCACAGATAGTGGGCATCTAGGGCGAATGCACTCTCTTTTAAGACTCTGATGCCAACGTTCAATTTTTCCGTTACTCTGCGGATAATAAAAGGATGTCCTCACATGGCTCATTCCGCTGATGCGGATAAATTCCTTGAAATCCCGGGCTATAAATTGCGGCCCGTTATCAGAAATTACCCGCGGATGTTGCCCAGGGAATCTTTCTCTGGCCCGCTGTAAAATAATCTCCACATCCGCTTCAGTCATCGATTCCCGAATTTCCCAATGCACGATATAACGGCTATAACCGTCAAGAATACTGCACAAGTAATAAAAGGTGCCGCTGATATTTAAATATGAAATATCCGTGTGCCAGTGCTCATGCGGCTGTGAAGGTCCTTTGAAACCATCACCTTTTGAGGACGATTTGCCGTTCCATTTACGTAATAAACCAGCTGCCTTCAGCACCCGGTACACACTGCTGGGGCTGACAGCGACGATATCGTCATCCAACATCATAAAGGTGAGCCGCCGGTAACCTTCGCCTGGATGTCCGTAAAAAAATTGAATGATGGCGTCCTTTTCCCATTGTTCAAGCCAAAAATCTCGTGGTATCCAACTGTTATGTTCGTTTACTTTGCCGTATCGTTTTTTCCAGTCGTAAAATTTGCTGGTGGTGATAGCAATCCATCTAATGAATGCGGCCGCTGGGATGCCGGTCTGCCGGGACCAGTAATTTACAAAATCAATTGCGGTATCCCGAGTGTCATGGGGAACCCAGGCCGCCTTTAAAGTTCCCCAAGACTTTTTTTTAACGCAACGTGTTCCTCCATCAACTCAGAGAGGACTTCGTGTTTTTTGGTAAGTTTTTGTTCAAGGGCATTGACCTTTTTCTCAAGTTGGATTTTGGCGTTGTCTTTGCGTTTTTCAAATGCACTGGCGCCATTTTCAAAAAAGGCCTTTTGCCAACGATAAAATACAGTGGGATGTAAATCGTATTGGTCACAAACATCCGATAGCGGGATGCGATCAACCAAATGCTTTTTTAGGATCTGTACTTTCTGGTCTGGTGAATAGTTTTTTCGTTTCTTGGCCATGAGCTTTCCTCCTTGTGTTGGTAACTAACATAATTTGAGGAAAACTCCAATTCCGTCTGAAGCAT
>JABMQM010000448.1 GCA_013203195.1 Desulfobacteraceae bacterium
AAAATAAAAGAAGATTTAAGTGTTACTATCCGGTGCATCCCTTTTGATGATGAGACCCCCAAAGGAGAATGCATCTGCTGCCGCAAGCCCGGCGACACCCGGGCAGTATTTGCCAAGGCATATTAATTTATGATTCGTATCAACGACATACTTGACAAGGTTACCAATTATAACCCGGAAGCGAATCTGGATATTATTGAACGTGCTTATATTTATTCGGCCAGAGTACATGAAGGCCAGGTTCGATTATCCGGCGAGCCATATCTGTCTCACCCCCTTGAAGTAGCCGGCATCCTCGCAGATATGAAACTTGATGCCGTCAGTGTTGCCGCCGGGCTACTCCACGACGTGATCGAAGACACCCATGCGACAGCTCAAGAAATAAAGGAAATATTCGGAGAGGAAATTACGCATATCGTCAACGGAGTAACCAAACTGAGTGCCCTCTCCTTTGGCAGTTCCCAGGCCCGCCAGGCTGAAAATATCAGAAAGATGATCCTTGCCATGGCGGATGATATACGCGTGATCCTGATTAAGCTGGCTGACCGGCTCCACAATATGGTGACGTTAAATTTTCATTCAGAACACAAAAGATTGGAAATCGCCCAGGAAACCCTTGACATCTATGCGCCTATTGCTGCACGTCTCGGTATTTACTGGATAAAAAAGGAACTTGAAGATACTTCTTTTATGTATCTCCAACCCGAGGAATATGCAAAAATCAAAGAATTTGTCAGTACCAACAGAGAAGAGCGCGAAAAATATATTGAAACCGTTAAAAGTTTCATCGAAAAGAAAATGGATGAAGCCAATCTGAAATGCGAAGTTATGGGCAGATTCAAGTATTATTACAGTATTTATCAGAAGATGATCAAACAGGGCCTGGCATTTGAAGAAGTATACGATATTATTGCTTTCAGGATAATTCTCGATACAATCCCCAAGAGCTATGAGGCACTAGGGATTGTCCATTCTCTTTGGAAGCCGGTCCCTAAAAAATTTAAGGATTATATTGGAGTCCCCAAGCCCAACATGTATCAATCCCTCCACACAACGGTAATCGGTCCTTATGGTGAACGCATTGAAATTCAGATTCGGACCCGCGAAATGGATAAAGTCGCCAAATCCGGCATTGCTGCTCACTGGAGTTATAAAGAAGGTAAAAGCTCTGATGAGCAGATTAGAAAGACATTCGCCTGGATTCAAAACTTGGTCGAAAACCAGGAAAATATCGGGGATCCCGATGAGTTTTTAGAAAATGTTCGCATCGATCTCTTTCCGGATGAAGTTTACGTTTTTACGCCTCGCGGTGAAATAAAATCGGTTCCCCGGGGGGCTACGCCGGTTGATTTTGCCTATTTAATCCATACGGAAGTAGGCAATCAGTGTGCCGGCGCCAAGGTAAGCGGGCGCATTGTCCCCTTGCAATATGAATTAAAAACCGGCGATACCGTTGAAATAATAACAAATAAAAAGGGACATCCCAGCAAAGACTGGCTTAATTTTGTCAAATCGGTAAAAGCGCGTTCCAGGATCAGACAATGGATCAAAACCGAGGAAAAAGAACGCAGCCTCACCTTAGGCCGGGAAATGTGTGAAAAGGCCTTCCGTAAATATAAGCTCAATTTTAATGCGCTTCTAAAATCAGAAGAGATGGGAAAGGTTGTCGAATATTTCGGCTTTAAAACCATTGATGATCTGATAGCAAGCGTCGGTTACGGCAAAATTACCCCTCTGCAGATTATACGCAAAATCACTCCCAAACCCGAGCCGGATGAAAAACATGAATCGATTTTAGAAAAAATTATCGGCCGGGTGCGCAAGAAAAAACCAAAAACGGGCATAGTCGTAAAGGGGGTTGACGACATCCTGGTAAAGTTCGGCAAGTGCTGCCAGCCGGTTCCCGGAGATCCGATAACCGGCTATATCACCAGAGGTTATGGTGTTACCGTTCACCGCACCCGTTGTGTAAATGCTTTGAAAATGAGTCCCGAAAGACAGATCGATGTGCAGTGGAACCTGGATCTTGTCGATACATATCCGGTAAAAATACGTGTTCGTTCCTACGACAGGGTGGGAATGCTAGCGGATATTGCAGCCACTATCAGCAAAAACGGCGCCAATATTTTAAGTGCAAGTACAGAAACCCGGGAAAGCAAAATTGTCGACAGTTTTTTTACGATAGCGGTTGAAGATACCAATCATTTAAAAAAAGTTGTATCTGCAATCAGGAAGATAAGTAACATTCAGGAAGTAAAGCGGATTGACCGTTAGCAGGCATTTGAAAAAAAGATCGCTATGCTTGAAGAGCGCTACGCTTTAGGATCGCTTCGCTTAAGGGGAAAACGTCTTTTTAACACTACCCCTCAAGGCCGCCAGGCCGCTCCTCCAACGAAGTGCTCCTCAAGCGTAGCGCTCTTTTCTAT
>JABMQM010000449.1 GCA_013203195.1 Desulfobacteraceae bacterium
ATCCTAATCGGTCTTAGCAATTGAAAAATTCTACCGAATTTTTTGATTACGAGTATGAGTATGATTAAGATTACGATTAAGGCTTAATTTCAGGTATAGCCAGACATCTCTGACTCCCGCAATGCGGGACAGGCTTGGCTCTCCGAGGTGTAGGCTCTACGAGCCGGAGGCCCAGAGGGCCAGGTTTTTCAGGACTAAATAAAAAAGCCTCTCCCTGTGCAAGGAAGAGGCTTTTGGTATTTACTCAATCTTTAGCTTATTTCAGGATTACAGAGCAAGCCACGAATCAGAGTACAGGGACGTTCCCAGAATTACTTTGGTGGTCTTGGCATAATCCTGTAACTCTTTGGAAAGGCCGGCCATATCCGGATCATCACCGTCCATGATACCATAGATTAAATCGACGATGTCCTGACGTTCGTCTCTGGCAATAGCAATCAACTGATCATCCAGAGGATCGGCGATGACCGACTCCATCCCGTATTTCTGCAGCATGACCATAAAGGTCTGGTTAAGAATCGGGCGCAGGTGTTCGGGCGGTCCGTTGGAAATGTTCGACAGACCGCAGGTGCTCCTGGCTCCGGGGGCAATATCCTGAAGCATTCCCTGAAACTCCATCAGACTGATAGCCTGGGGCTGCTGAATGTTTACCGGAGTTACAATACCGTCCACCCAGATCTTCTCGTTGGGGATACCGGCTTCGTTGGCAGCATAAAGCAGTTCGACGCAAAGGGCGGCGCGTTCATTCTCATCCCGCGGCAGCCCTTCAGGACCCCATAGCAGAGCTACAAAATCGGCTCCGGCTTCAGCCGTCATCGGAATCATCTTTTCATAGCGCTCCGGACGGCACATGATAGAATTGACGACGGGCGGCAGCTTGCACACCTTGAGTGCTGCTGCGATGGCGTCAACATTAGATGTATCCAAAAGCAGCGGTATATCGTCAACCACCTCCTGGACGACTTCAACTACCCAGGGCATCAACTCGTGTCCGTCCTTTTTGGCCGGTCCCAGGTTGATGTCGATATAATCCATCCCCTTTTTCTTCTGGAAAAGAGCCTCCTCCTGGATCGGCTTGGGATCACGCTCCTTGAACGCCTTGCCGATCTTTGTTGATATGACGTTTAAACTTTCACCAAAAAGTATCATACACCCTCCCTTTTTTATCGGCAACCGCCTGTTAGTACCGGGGCATGACCCCGCCAAGTAGGTTAAACCTGCTGAAAACGATTACGCCGGTAGTGTACTTTTAAGAAGCAGGATGGTCAATCAGAAACCATCCTGCTTTTCAGGCCATTATTTTGTTTTGAGAAAAGCCGGAATATGGGCGGCTTCTCTGGGCCCTACGGTAATCGTCCAGCCCGGCAGTTCCTCTTCGACATCACCGGCAATAGCGGCAGCATAGCCGGGGATAACCAGTTCATTGTGTTTGACTTTGTCCATGATGCCGCATTTCTTCACGAACATACCCACATCATCACCGGAAAATTTTCCGGCGGCCCAGGCTGTCAGAACAGAAAGGCCTTCGGCATCCTTGATCAGCAGCCAGGTCGGAACCTTGCTGCCTTCAATCTCACCGGACACAATAAAGTAGGTCAGTGCAAAATTGGTGGTAACCAGCACCGGAGAGTTCTCATCCGGGTTGCCGATTTCATAGATGCCTTCGGTGACGGTCATGGGTCTCTGAGGATCGGTGAAGATATTCAGCCGTTCCACCAGCAGCGAGAAAAGGCTCTCTCCGGCAAAGTCGGAAAGAACGGCGATGCCGCCGTACTTGGCAATATGCATGGCGGCGATCATGGTCTCCATGTCCAGGTTGGAAGCCATTTCACACGGGAAAGTAATTGTGGGAAAACCGAGCGCCCGGTTCAAAGACTTGAGGGCTGCACGCCGAATGACGATCTGATCCTTCATGGACTGCTGGATTTCTCTGGAACCTGAGTCAAGCACCAGGTCCTTTAAACCCATTTCAGTCAATTTGGTTGTCAGCGGAACCAGCCCTTCAACAGAATCGGCTTTGACGGCCAGGGGCAGATCATGCTCCTTGGCCAGGGCTCCAAAATCGTCAAGGTTGCCTTCGGTAGCGGCATATATCAGAGGCCGTTTGAAACCACAGGCCGCGACACCCGCCGCCATTACCCCGGCATCTTCCGACATCAATATCAGATTGAATTCCGAGGTTTCAGCAATGGTTTTGGCTGCGGCCGCAAAGGCATCTTTATCGCCGTTGGCGTCTTTTAAGGCCACAAGTTCGGGTCTTAAGTTAAGGCCGACCCGCTCAAACTGGAATGCGTTCCAAACGTTGAGCTTGGTCTTAAGATCGGATTCCGAGATGTCGGAGCCGACCATAGCGGCAATGGGGGTCGGGTTGTAAAAGGTCTTTTCATGACGGTACAGCACAGTCTCTCCGCCGGCCTTGGATGCTCTGACGCCTTTTCCCAAGGCAATCGGACGGATGGGCGGTGCTGAAGCC
>JABMQM010000043.1 GCA_013203195.1 Desulfobacteraceae bacterium
ATATAAATAGTTATTTCTTTATCCCACAGGAAGCCATCTTTTGCTTTCCGCCCTTTTATCCCGCTCTAATTAGCGGGGCTCAGCGGAAAGCAAAAAAGAAACAAATTCTCTGCGACCTCTGCGTCTCAGCGGTGATTATGAATTATACGTTTAGCTTATCTGACTTTAACGCGTAAGCAACAGCCAGCCCCACCATGAATCCGACCGCAAGATTGGAGGCCAGAGTTATGCCCAGCATCAGCAGGGCGACAAAAAGATCTTTGCGTTCTTTCATATCGATGACGGTCAGGGCCAACTGGCTGCCGGCAAACACCAGCAATACACCCAACACACCCATGGGCACCAGATATACTATGGCAAGTGCATGCACGCCTAAAAAAAGCGCCATCAGCAGAAAAACACTTCCAATGACCAGATTGGAACCGGCGGTTCGGGCTCCAAAGCGATAGTGAGCGGCCAATCCGCCGGCACCATGGCAAAGGGGCATACCGCCCACCAAAAAGCTCATAAAATTGGCCAGAGCCATGCTGATAGTAAGAGCCCTATAGGTAACTTTTTTGGAATCATCACCAAAGTACTCATGGGACAGGTCGGCGTTGGCAATCACCGCATTTCCTATGGTCATAGGTAGTTGCGGGAGTACCAGGGCAAAAAGTGCGAAGGTAAAGTCGGCTTGAGCGGGAAACCCGAACGGCAGTATGTCTGGAAAATAAAGGCCCGGTTTGAGCTGGTCGAATCCTGCATGAGTGCCTAGAATCAGCCCCAGCAGAGTTCCACCCACAACGACCACCAGTCCGGCCGGAAACCGTTTGTTTTCAAGCAGTAAAAGTGTCAAAGCGCCGCCGACAACTCCGATGAGGACACTAATCGGCAACGGTCCCAGATACTGCAGGGCCAGATAGGGTTCAGCCGCCTGTCGTATCATTTGAAATTTGGACGTGCCTAACATGAATTTGACTCCCTGGGCCATCAAAAGGGTGCCGGTGGAAAGCTGCACGCCCCTGACCACGGCTTTGGGCGTATATTTGCCTATGGGCGTGATAGCGTTGGTTCCGCCGATGATCAAAAGAAAAATGCCCATCAAAGCAGCCGAAGCCATAATCTGGGACGACGTCATGGCCGTTGCAATGGCATAGGCGCCGATGACTTTCATGGGCTGGACCGGAACCGTAATGCCGTAATAAAGGCCTGAAATAATAAAAAATATACCGATGGAAAAGAACATGCCCGTGGGACTTAAGCCATTGATCAGAATCATTGCTATGGCCATGGGCAGCAGGGTTCCTATATCTCCAAGGGAGCCGGCAATTTCCAGGCGATTAAAGCGATAACGGGGGCTCATAAGACTTCTCCACATCTAATTTTTGTGATATGCAGCTTTTAGTCCCTTAACAAGAAATTGTGTTTTTTTATGGTAAAAAGTTTTTACCACGAAGTACAAGAAGAAACACGAAGATTTTTTATTTTATTCTACTTCGTGCCCTTCGTGGTCTTCGTGGTTAGAATGAGTATTACTTGTATGGTTATAGCTTGTCCAGGTTGGGCATTATTAAGCATAAAAAAGTAGAAATGGAAAGGTAGAAAGATGAACGACATCACATACAGACCTATCGGAAATATACGCACCCCGTTTAAAAAACAGGAAGGAATGCCGATTCAGCCATCCGGGGCCAAGGGTGTGCGAGGCACTATCAAACTCAACAAGGACTATATAGGCGGCCAAAAGGATTTGGAAGGCTTTTCTCATATTATTTTGATTTATCATTTTCATTTGTCACAAGGATATTCCATGCATGTTACCCCTTTTTTGGATGACCAGCCCCGGGGTGTTTTTGCCACCAGGGCGCCCCGGCGGCCCAATGCCGTCGGTTTGTCGGTAGTTAAGCTTAATGGAGTTGAGGAAGATATCCTGGAAATCGAGAACGTCGATATGATCGACGGGACGCCGCTGCTGGACATAAAGCCGTATGTACCGGAATTCGATGCCCAGACCGAAGTTAAAACCGGTTGGCTGGCCGAGGTCAAAGGACAGGCAAAGCAGGTTAAATCAGACAACCGGTTTAATTCGAGCAAAAAGGTGTAAAGTATTATTTTGGTGTGCCGATAATATATACAAATGTTCGGGCGACACTGTACTCGAATGGATGGGTTCAGGCTCAACCGAACTTAAAAAGCAAGGCCTTTTCAGGGCCTTGCTTTTTTTAATGGATAATACGAATGCATCAAAGATAGCTTTGAATTTTTTCTCTTAGAGTCTTTACTTTGGCGGTAATGTCGGGGGCCCGGGTGATAGCTGTTACCATGGCCACGCGCCGCGCGCCGTTGACAAGCACCTGGTCGATGTTGGATTCGGAGATGCCGCCCATTACCGTAAAGGGCACAT
This sequence comes from Desulfobacteraceae bacterium, assembly GCA_013203195.1. Lineage (GTDB taxonomy): Bacteria > Desulfobacterota > Desulfobacteria > Desulfobacterales > UBA11574 > Desulfatibia_A. The sequence goes on from JABMQM010000043.1 coordinate 2,384, forward strand.
CGATTTCAGGGCTGATGGCGGCGATGGCCTCCGGGCCCAAAAAGCGCTCTATCCCTTCCTTGGTGCCGGTGGGAAAGATGGGGCCGATATTGATGTAGTCCGCGCCTTCTTTTTGGGCCTGGATCGCCTCCTCAAGGGAATGCGTGGAGGCGCCGATGAGCAGTTCCGGCGCAATCTTTTTGGCGGCGTTTAGCGGAAAGTCGTCCTGGCCCAGATGAACACCGTCGGCCTCTACAGCCATGGCAATATCCACGTGATCGTTGATGATTAGCAGGACGCCCGCCTTTGTTGTAATTTCCCTGAACTTCAAAGCCAGGGCGTACATTTTTTTGCCGGAACATTCTTTTTCCCGCAGCTGAATGATCCTGGCGCCGCCCTGAATTACCGCTTTTAAGACCTCCAGATTGGACCTTCCATTGGACAGCCGTTCACAGGTCACAGGGTATATGTCGACTTGTTGAAACGCATTCCTTCTGGCTTCCCGTTTCATTTAGCCACCACCTACCAGCCGTATGATTTCAATGGTATCTCCATCCTGGACAGCTGTTTCGTTCACTTTGTTTTTGGCCACGATTTCAAAATTGCGCTCCACGATAATCGATTTGGGGTTGATCTCCAGCTGCTCGAGCAGTTCGGCAATCGTCAACGGCGAGGTCAAGCCAACGCTTTTTTCTCCATTTACAGTGATTTCCATAATTGTTTTTTCCAAATTGGTTATGTGCATAAAGCATGATGGTTCAAGACAAATCCAGGTCAAGATTTACTGGAGAAAAGCCGCATCCCAGTCTTTCCAGACCGGTTCATAACCTTTCTCTTTGATAATCTTGGCAACGGCTTCAGGTGAACGGTGATCGGCGATATCAAATTGGGCTTGGGCCTGAACTTCATGAGTATAGCCGCCGGGTGCGGTGCAGGATCCGGCGCTCATGGAAGTTATCCCGACAGGGATCAGGTTGTCCCTGAGATAGGCCGGCTCGCGGGTAGATAGCACCAGACCCGCGTCCGGAAGCAAGAGCCTTAATGCGGTGATAAGCTGGAGAAACTGGGCGTCTGATACCGGATAAGGAGGTTTATATGCACCGGCGGCCGGCCTTAACCGCGGAAAGGATATGGTGATGTGTGACTTCCAGAAATTGCGCAAAAGATAGCGGGCATGCAGCGCCAGATAAAACCCTTCCACACGCCAGTTGTTAAGTCCCAGCAGAGCGCCGATGCCGATACGGCGAAATCCGGCCTCGCCACCTCTTTCAGGCGTCTCCAGCCGCCAGCGGTAGTTGCTCTTGCTGCCGGCCGGATGAACATCACGGTAACTCTGTTTATTATAAGTTTCCTGATAGACGACCAGGCCGTCCACCCCGTTTGAAATCAGAGTTTGGTAGTCAGCGGTTGGCATGGGATAGAGTTCGATCGATATGGAGGAAAAACTAGGACGCAATTTTTGCAATATTTTCGTCAGATACTCCATGGTGACGGCCTGCGGCGCTTCTCCGGACACCAGCAATATATGACGAAACCCCTGAGAAGACAGAAAAGAAGCTTCGGCCTCGGCCTGCTTTACTGCAATTGTCAGGCGGTCGACAGTATTTTGCACATTAAATCCGCAGTAGACACAAGCATTGGTACATTCGTTGGAAAGATAAAGCGGGGCAAACAGACTGATTACCCGCCCGAAACGCTGTTGCGTGAGTCTTTGAGCCCTTTGAGCCATCTCTTCCATGGCCTGTTCCGCAGCGGGAGACAGGAGGCTGATAAATCCATCCATTCCTAAAGATCGAGCCGCAAGCGCCCTGGCCACGTCCGCCGGGGTGCAACTCATGATCTGTTTTTCAATCTCTTCCCAACGCAAGCGGCTTATCTTTTCATAAAAACTCATATTATGATTGCCTCAAAAAGCCTGTCAAAGGACTGGAAGCTGCGGCCGCTTTCTGCGGGGTGCTGATGCCCGCCAGAAAGGCTTCACGACCGGCTTGCACCCCTTTTTTGAAAGCCTGTGCCATTAAGGCCGGGTCCGCGGCTACGGCAATAGCTGTATTGACCAAAACGGCATCGGCCCCCATCTCCATGGCTTCGGCGGCGTGGGAGGGTGCTCCCAGGCCGGCATCCACCACTACCGGAATATTTGCCATTTCAATGATGATTTCAATGGATTCTCTGGTTTTAATGCCCTGTTTTGAG
>JABMQM010000450.1 GCA_013203195.1 Desulfobacteraceae bacterium
AAACTGATTACTGATAACCGATAACTGATCACTTACATTTGTGCCTTAGTGGCATAGATTTATGGAATGTTGGAAATACTGGAAGACGGGATATGGGTTGGAAAGAAGGTAATATGGCATTTATTATTTCTTTTCTAAATAAACAATTAAAATCGTCTATTTCCCTTTAGTCCCGTCATTCCAGTATTCCATTGCCCCTTTCTTTCCAATGGTGCAAGAGCAGGGCAAGCTATTTACGCCTTGGTCACTTTGACCACATTATCCAGCATGGCCCATTGTCCGCTGATCGGATCCGGTTTGTTGGCCATGATCCAATTGGGATGCACACCGTACGTATCCCAGTTCTTGAGCTTGAGATCTGGATCGTTGTCCCCAGCCAGCGGAGCCTTCTTTCCGGAGGCATACCGGCCGTACTCCCAGTGCCCCAGATGGTGAGAAATGGAAACAACGCCGGGCACGACACCTTCCGTGACATCGGCGGTGGTGGTAATTTCACCGATCTCGGACTTGATCTTGATTTGGTCTCCGGATTTGATTCCTAAGCGCTTGGCCGTCTTTGTATTAATCTTGGCAGGATTGTCATGACAGATTTCGGTGAGCCACTTGCAGTTGGCCGAGCGGGAATGAATGTGAACCGCGACCTTGTAAGACGTCAGAATCAGATCGTCCGGTCCCATCTTTTCATGGGACGGAATGGGCGTGTAGCTGGGCAGTGCCGGAAGATTTTTGGCCTCCAACAGCTCGGAATACAGCTCGAAGTATCCGGACTTGTTGACCGCATCCGGTGGGAAACCCTTATAGACCTTGTCACCGATCTTCTGGCCCACATAGGCCTTAAAGGACTTCTTGGTTTTGACGTAACCTGTTTGCTTGGCTTCGGCTGCGCTCTTGACCTTGGCTTTTTTCCAGTTCCAATAAACACCGGTGGCCTCGTCCAGGATAACGCCTTCTGCCTTTAGATCCTCTTCTTTGATCTCCTTTTTATGTGCGAAGTATTTGGGCTTGGCTTTGGCATCATGCCAGACCCCGTGTTTTTTCATGTATTCGAATCCGCCGGCTTCTTTGACGCCCGGCGTCATCTCGCACGACATCTTGACGAACTCTTCGGCCGAATTAAATCCTAAAGGAAAGCCCATTCTGTCTGCCAACTCACATACTACGTCCTTGAAGTCGCGGCTTTCGCCCAATGGTTTTACGAAGGGCTGACGGATGTAGTACTCGGGAATCTGGGTAGGAGAAACCATGTCTTCCCAGTCCCACCACTCCAGATAGGATGGATTGGGCAGGATGAGATCTGCCAGGGCGGCCGATTCATCATAATAGGCGTTGACATTGACCGTAAAGGGGATCAGACTTTCATCCTTTAAGATATCGATGTTCTCCTGGATTTCGCCGTGGGAATAAACCGGTGTGTAACAATACCACATGTATATCTCCGGTCTGCCGGCCTTGCCGTCTTTAATCATCTTTAAGACCTGATGATTGGCGCCATGGGTCGGATAAGCGATCTGGCCGGGAAACCCATGGGTTATCTTGAGGCTTTTGCCCTTGGGCTTTTTCTTGGGACCCTTGGGGTATTTCCATTTGGCACCCACAGCCCGGCAACGGCCTCCGGGATTATCGATGTTGCCGGTAATGGCGGCCAGCATCTGGATGGCACGCTCGGTGTCGGCGCCGTGGTGATGGGCAACTGCACCGCGGTAGCTGATCACGCAGGCTGGTTTTGTTTTGGCCAATTCCAGGGCAATAGACTTGATCTTGGCCGCAGGTACACCACTGATCTTTTGAGCCCACTCCGGTGTAAAGCTCGCAAGATGCTTTTTCAAAGCAGCCACCTTTTCCCCCGTACTTGCCTTTCGATTCTTGGTGGCCTTGATAAATTTAAAAAAAGTCTTGTCATACAGATCGGCGTCCATGATGACCTTGCACATGGCCAGCACTACAGCACGGTCGGAGCCAGGTTTGACAGGAACCCACTCCGTGGATTTGGCTGCCGTGTTGGACATTCTGACGTCAAATGTAAAGAGTTTTACTTTCCGATCAACCACGGCATCAATCAGTCTTTGGCTCACAGGAATACCATTGGTGTGGGCTTCCAGACAGTTGCTGCCAAAATTGATAACAAATTTAGTGTTGTCAAAATCCCAGTTGTCGTAGTGCTTGCCCCAGGTCAATTCCTGGGCCGTCCACTTGGCGCCCTCGCAGATGGAGGTGTGGTTGCCGATGGTTTTGGTGCCGTAAGCGCCCAGGAATGCGCTTTTGACAATTTTGCTGGATGAGGCCTTCATGCGGCCGTAGTGGAACATGAATTTTTCCGGGTGGCCCTCGTCGCGCAGTTTTTTCAAGCGCGCCGCCAGGTCGGTCAGGGCCGCATCCCAACTGATGCGCTTCCATTTACCCTCACCGCGCTTGCCCACCCGTTTCATGGGATAAAGAATCCGGTCCGGATCATAGAGCTGGTTGACACCGGCAGCCCCTTTAGCACAGATTTTGCCTTTGCCCCTGATGGAACCAGGGTGTCCTTCCAGTTTAACGAGCCGGCCGTCTTCCACAAAACCGATCATGGAATCTCTGGTCACACAGCTCCAGCAGGCTGAAGGTATCATCTTTCTTTCAACGCCGGTCTTGGGTGAGAAATCCTTCCCGCCTTCAACAAAATCCACCGTCCCGGCCAGGGCGGTGGAACCGATCGTCTTTCCGGCGGCCAGGACCGCAGCACTCGCGACGCCAAGCCTCAAAAGATCACGGCGATTTATTTCTCGCTTCATATTATATCCTCCTTTTTAATTTATAACGTCCAGGATGGCATCGTTTTTCTCAAACTTCTTCTTGGCCGCCGCCATCTTCTTCAGCTCCCCCTGGTAGTCGATATAAAAACACATGGGTACCGTATTTTCCCCCGGGAGCAAGGTGGTTTGCTTGCGCTTTTCCACCAACCCGAATTCTTTGGCCAGCTTGGAAACCGAACTGGCCGGATCGTTGAGGTCACCGAAGAACCGCGCCCGCCCGGGACAGATGTTGACACAGGAAGGTACTACCCCCTCATCAATCCTGTGCTGACAAAAGTTGCACTTGGTGATGGCGTTTTTGGTTTTGTCCTTGCCGGAAAGCAGCGATTTATCCCAGTTGCGCGCACCGTAAGGACAGAATTCAATGCATTTCCCGCACCCGACACACAAAGAATTGTCAAACATAATCACTCCGTCGGGGCGTTTGTAGGTGGCACCACCGCGGTAACGGATCGTCTTGCCGTCGGAAGTGGTGAACTTCCTCCGATCCTTGGGATACTCCGGACATTCCTTGACGCAAGGCGGAACTTTGTCATCCTTATTGCCCTCGCAGTGATTGCATAGCCGGGGCAAAAAGAGCTTCTGGCAGTTGGGATATTTCCCCACAACTTCCTCGTAGACAGCCGCACGGAATGCCCCTAAGGGAACTGCAAACTCAGCCTTGCAGGCTACGGTACAGGCACGGCAGCCGATGCAGCGCCGCAGATCAACCACAAAGGCCCATCGGGGCGCTTTGGCCTTAGCCGCCATGGCCTTGCCTGCGGGCATAAGGCTGGCCGCTCCGGTGAGAGCCGCTGCTCCGGCTCCTTTGAGCACCTGTCGCCTGGAAAGGGGTAAATTTTTACGCATACTAAACCTCCTTTTTTAAAAAAATGTTTTTACTCTCCTTCTTCGAGATACTCGATCATCTCTTCAAAATGGGTTATGGCCGCATCAATAAGCATGATGGAATACTTCTTGTTGTGAACTCCGTTACCGAATTTAACGATGTTCAAATTCTCTTGGCCCTGGTTGAGCATCTTGCGGGCCTCGACCCGTCTGGGCTCAGACAGCTTGGCTTTGGCAAGGGCTGTCAAAGCTTCCTGCTCAATCTCCTTGCCGTACTTGATCTCGTCGGTCAGTTCGGTCTTCCATTCCTTGAGCATTTTCTTGTGATCCTTGGTGTGGCAACGCACGCAGGTTTTGGCCGAGGCCTTCATGATAATCTGGCCTTTGGCATTGAACTCTTTTTCCACATGGCATCCCAGGCAGTTGGTGCGAGCCTTGAACATAAAATCAGGTGTTCTGGAGACCCCCGGGCGCTTCGGCCCGGCAGACAAAAGGCGCTGATAGCGGTGTGGCTCCGGATGACAGGCCGCACAGCCCGGAAGCCTGGGTTGATTCATGTCTGAGCCGGCATAGGCTGCCATGACGGGCTGGTCTAAATCCGCCTTGGTGTGCAAGATCGGCTGGTGGCAGTCCAGGCAGCGGGCGTTCTTTATGGTTACGTGCTTTTGGTGCATCAGCTTTTTGTTGCCGTCTTCCTTGAGAGCTTTGGCCCGATCATGGCAGGCCAGGCAGTTCTCCTTTTTTATTTGTCCGGCGTTTATCACCAGGGCTGTTTTAAGCTCGCCGCCTTCAAATAAGGCTTCGTACCGACCCCCACCCGCGGCCTGGATAAGCTCGATATGACAGCCGGCACAGCTGACATTAGCCTTTTGAAGCATCTCATGGGTTATAGGCTTTTCGCCCGAGGTCTGGATCGGCTTGGTGGGAAGCTCATGGCATTGGGTGCATTTTCCCCGGTCCTGGTTGAACCTGACGTTTTTGAAATGGCAGAGGTGACAGGCAGCCTTGGAAACCTCGAATTTTTTGGTGTCGGTCTCATGCTGGTGACAGGAGGTGCAGTTGACTTGCTGACCTTCGATCTGCTTTTCTTTGTCTAGATGAGGTTCGTGCACAAAAAGCACTTTCTCGGTAAATTTGATCTTCTTGGTCTTGAATTTATCGTCCGGTTTGCCGTGGCAGTTTGCGGTCATGCAGTTAGCGTCGCTGATCTTAGGTCTGGTTCTGATGGTTTCGCCACCTAATTTAATGTAGGAGAAGTGCTCCGGTGGATTCTTGGGAATGTGAGCACTCACGGTCTCAGGGTTTGAACCCGAAGTTTTATTCGATCCTTCGGTCTCTTTGGGCGGATAGTGACATTCAGCGCAGCCGAATTCCTTGTGCTTGCTTTTTTTCCAAAGCTCATAGCTTTTTTGGACAACGCCCGGATAGGTCAGAATATGACAGTAGCCGCAAAAAAACTGGGGCTGCGGAATATCGAGCTGTGGGATATCGGTTAAAAGCTGCACCTTCTGATCGGCTGATAAAGCCGGGCCGGACAAAAACAGAATCGCTACCAGGGCCATAACAAAAATCTGAATAAAAATCCGGGTTTTAGTCTTGGTTTGCTGGTTGTTTATATTAATCATTTTGATTGATACTCCTTAGCCAGTAAAAGAGTTCGTCCGGGTCAACCGGTCTGTTGAGACAGGCATAAATATGGTAGCAAATGGCATCTTTTAATTCAGGGTTATACGGATGTTTGGAAATACAGAAAAAATGGACTTGCGGGTATTTTAGAGTCAGGTTTCGAATTATGCGATTGTCGATTAATATCGTATCAATATCGATAAAGACCGCCATACAGGCATTCTCTTCAATGCATTTTCCCAAATCCAACAACGACTGCAGGGAGTAAGCTTGATATGGTCCTTCTTCCAGGATGGCGCACAGCTCACTACCCTGGGTTTCGTCTGTATCCAGCACTACAACTTTCTTTTCCATCCTGACTCTTATCCTTGGCCCAAATTGTTTTGGTAAAAAGGTGCAACATTGTTTTGGTAAAAATGTGCGACCGAATTAAAAACGCATGACGGTACTACAATGTAGCAAATACAATGCCAGGATAGTGGACAGAGAAATACAATTAGCCAATTGATTTAGAAATTCGGAGGAACTGCTGGTTTAACTGTTTAAAACAAATGAAGAAAATCCTAATAGGTTAGATATTTTGTTGTGGATGATCTTACGAAAAAATAAGGCAAGGAGTAAATACAGACTATCACGGCAGTGTCTACATTTTAGACACACTATAGAGCAAATAAGTTTTTTAAATGTAAAATAAGCTATTTATACTGGTATAAAAATTAAACACAATTTTACACTGCAAACATTAAAAAAGCCTGGCGCATAGGAACCGGCTTTGGATTAAGAGTAAGATTGATGGTTTCGGAAAAAGTAAAAAATTCCTTTTTACCAACGTTTTAAGTTTAAGGTTTTAAGTATTTGCAAATAATCATAAAACAATGACCTAAAACCTAACAATTAAAACTTAAAACGTGATGAATTTGACTTTTTACGAATTCATCAGTATTAATTTACAAAATTTTGTAATTTATTTACAAAAAATTGCAAATTAAAGCTAAGTTTTCCCCGGGCAAATTTCAGGCATTGCAGAGGCCAAAATATCTTTATACACAAATCCAAGACGTTATAAATTTAAATTAATACTATTGAGTTCAAGGCACATTTTTTGCAAAATAAAAAAGTAAATTTTGGTTGCTTTTAGTGGGCTAATGAGGCTAAAATTTATTTCAAAAAGCGGGAATTAAATACAAGCTTCTGAATATACATCAAAAAACTTAAAAAATGCAATTAATTTTTAACAAAAAGGAGGTTTAAAATGCTTCGAAAACTAAGACGTAATAATGAAAGCGGTTTTACCCTGATTGAGTTGATGATTGTTATTGCGATCATCGGCATCCTGGCAGCCATCGCCATCCCCAACTTTTTGTCGTATCGAACAAAGGGCCAGAATTCCGCAGCCCTCGCTAACGCCAAAAATTTCTATAATAGCGCGTTGGCTTACTTTGCCGATACCGATAGCACCGTTACTCAGGTCACCGCCGCTCAGGCTGCTGTTGCTGGTAATGTACCCGGCTTTACTGTTGATGCTAATGTAACCATTGCCGGAGGGTCGATCACAGACACCAGTGGTACTATTGCTTGTGATCTGACGTTTAGCCACACTGCATCAACCAAGACATATACCCTTGCACTCGATGGCTCTACATCTTAAATACTATGTTGCTTAATAAAAAAAGGGGGGCATTCATGCCCCCCTTTTTTTATGTTCTCTCCGAAACCTTATCACTTTAATCCGGGAAAAGATCCCACTGCTTGTTCTCTCTGTCATTTCATGTCTTATAACTTTTTTTGTTCAGCAGCATAAAGGGGCAGTAACATCTATAGAAACCCTCTCATTAAAAGCACGAGTTGCCAACGCAATAGTTGTCTACCCAAACTACATCGGAAAGATGATATGGCCATTAGATCTGGCGGTGTTACATCCTCTCCGAGAATGGCATCCTGATCTGACGGCAATGAAAAAACATGAACAATACCGACAAACATAGAATAGTTAATATTCGTTATGATTTTTTAGTCTGTCTGTTTCTCGTCATAGCCATACTTGCCGTTTATTGGCAGATGAATTATCATGAATTTACCAATTTTGATGACTCTTTATATATTCTGCAAAATCAGCATGTGAAAAAAGGGCTAACCTCGGAAAGTATTTCCTGGGCTTTTGGTTTCGTGGACATTGCATACTGGCATCCCTTGACATGGCTTTCTCACATGCTGGACTGTCAAATATACGGCCTAATACCCGGTATGCATCACCGGACAAGTCTGATTTTTCATATTGTGAACAGCATCCTGCTGTTTTTTGTGCTTCAAAAAATGACCGGGGCGCTTTGGAAAAGCGCATTTGTCGCCGCGCTGTTCGCATTGCATCCTATCAATGTGGAATCTGTTGCCTGGGTAGTTCAGCGGAAGAATACCTTGAGTACTTTTTTCTGGATGCTGACTATGCTGGCATACGTTTATTACACCAGGCATCCTAACCTTTACAGATATTTCCTTACATTATTACTCTTAATGCTTGGCCTTATGGCCAAACCAATGCTCGTGACCTTGCCGTTTGTTCTCCTTTTGCTTGACTACTGGCCTCTTGGACGGCTCCGGCAACAATCTACATTTAATCTAATCCTTGAAAAGATTCCTTTTTTCGCTCTTTCTGCGGTTTCAGCATATATATCCTCTATATCTGTTCAGCGCTATGGAATAGTAGTATCCATGGAATTGGTACCAATGAAGCTCAGGCTTGCCAACGCTCTGGTATCATATGTAAAATACATTGAAAAGATGATCTGGCCAAAAAACCTGGCGGTTTTTTATCCATTTCCTGACACTCTGCCTATCTGGCAGGTATTTGGAGCCGGTTTGTTGCTGGTTTCTATTTCATTTCTGGTGCTTCTGAACTTTAGAAAAAAGCCATATCTGTGTATAGGATGGCTATGGTTTCTTGGAACCCTTATTCCAGTTATTGGGTTAAAACAGGCCGGACTCTGGCCGGCCGTGGCTGACCGCTGGGCCTATGTGCCGCTTATCGGTCTATTCATTATAGTTGTCTGGGGTATCTCCGATATTTCTTCAAGATGGCGGAAGCAAAATATATTACTTCCCCTATTATCAAGTATAATATTTGTTTCCCTTATGATATGCACATACTTTCAAATACATCATTGGAAAAACAGCATAACGCTTTTCACGCATGCCCTCAATGTAACCTCCAATAATTACATAGCGCATGGTAATGTGGGGCAGGCCCTGGATATGCAGGGACAATTTGATGAAGCCATACAGCATTATTACAAAGCATTGGAGATCAACCCCAACTATGTAGATGCCCACAACAATCTTGGTGTTGCTCTGGCCCGTAAGGGAGATGTTAAAAACGCAATTAATCATTATTACAGAGCACTTCAGATAAATCCGGCCAAAGCAAAGGCCCACAACAATCTGGGCGTTGCTCTATCTCGCCAGGGAAATGATAAAGCAGCCATTTATCATTATAATGAAGCTCTCAGGATAAATTCGGATTATGCGGGAGCATACTACAATCTGGGAAAGATTTTTGCTAATCAGGGAAAGACCGAAAATGCGATACTTCATTTTCACAAAGCATTGCAAAAAGATCCGGATATGACACAAGCTTTATACAATCTGTCGTGGATCGGGGCTACGAGTGAAGATGATAAATTTAGAAACGGCATTGAGGCGATTAAACTGGCAGAAAAACTCTGTAAACTTCAAAATTACAGTCAACCTTTGTCTCTGGATGCGCTTGCTGCAGCTTATGCAGAGGCAGGAAGGTTTAAAGAAGCTGTTTTAACAGCTCAAAAAGCGCTTAAGCTCGCTTTGTTATCTGGCCCGGAAGAACTGGCTTTAGGTTTACAAAAGAGACTCAAGTTATATCAGGCCAAACGTCCGTTCAGACAAATATTGCGTCGTAAAAATGAATCGTGAAATCGTAGATCGTAATATAACCTTCCTTCCGAACCCGGAAGTTCGGAGAAAGTAAATTGTCGACAAGGCAGCAGCTACTATATATCCGCCACCTAATACGGCTTTATACATATAAGTGGCATACAGACTGGCGAAACAACCTAAGGGTATGGCGTTAAAGAGCATATATGAGATAATTCATCGATGCCTGATAAGAATATACAGAAAAGTACTTTTCTAAATGTGCGGCTTGATTTTCTTGTATGCATGTTTCTAGTCGTTGCAGTTCTGGTCGCCTATTGGCAGATACCAAGTTGTGGTTTTGTCGGTTTTGATGACAAACCGTACGTGACTGAAAATCGTCAGGTTCAGAAAGGCTTCACGGTTGAAGGCTTGGCATGGGCCTTTACAACCTTCCATGCCGCCAACTGGCACCCTTTGACCTGGCTGTCCCACATGTTGGATTTCCAGCTATACGGTTTGAATCCTCTGGGACATCACTGGACCAATCTACAGCTTCACATCGCCAACACCCTTCTGTTATTTTTTATCTTGTTGCAGATGACCGGAATGCTCTGGCGCAGTGCATTTGTGGCCGCACTTTTTGCCCTGCATCCCCTGCACGTGGAATCCGTTGCCTGGGTGGCGGAACGCAAAGATGTCTTAAGCACTTTTTTTGGATTACTGGCGATCATCGCATATTACCTTTATGTAAGACATAAAGGTTTAATTTACTATCTGTTAGTTTTTCTGTTCCTCAGTTTGGGGCTGATGGCCAAGCCGATGCTGGTAACGTGGCCGTTTTTACTGCTGCTTTTGGATTTTTGGCCCCTTAACCGCCTGCATTTCAGCAGGAGCGGTACCCGACAGGTGGAATCGATTACAGGTTTTGACTCCAAGATATTTTTTAAGCTGATTCTGGAAAAAATCCCCCTTTTTATTCCTGTTATTTTTGCAAGCATTATAACTTTTATGGCTCAGCAAAGCAGGGGGGCTGTAGACTCTTTAACATCTTTGCCGCTTGATATCCGTATCAACAATGCCTTGGTTTCCTGGGTAAGCTACGTTATAAAAGCAGTCTGGCCGGCCCACTTAACAGTTTTTTATCCTCATCCCGGCAATATGTTGCCGATCTGGCAGGGCGTTGGGGCGGCCTTGCTGATCGCCGGATCAATCTGTGCGGCTGTACGTCTGTCAAGACAATACCCGTACGTGATCGTCGGATTATTTTGGTATTTGGGGACCCTTGTGCCGGTGATAGGGCTGGTGCAGGTGGGGAAACAGGCAATGGCCGACAGATACACCTATATACCACTGACAGGGCTTTTTATCGTTGTGGCCTGGGGCTTTTCAGACTTATTATTAAAATGGCGTTATCGAAAGATTTTTCTGGCTGTATTGGCCGCAATAATACTTTCGGCGTTGACAGTACGTACTTTTCTGCAAGTGGGTTACTGGCAGAATGCCGTTACTCTTTTTGAAAATGCCATCAAGGTTACGCCTGATGATCCCTCGGCCCAAAACAATTTAGGTGCGGCTTTATATGATGACGGCAGATTTGACGAAGCGATGGTTTATTTTAAAAAGGCTATCTTAATCGCTCCTGAGTATACGGAAGTTCTCAGCAATTTGGGTGCGGCTTATTACAAACAGGGAAATTATGATAAGGCTGTTTTATATTTTGAAAAAGCCCTTAAAAACCAGAAAAAAGACGCAAATGCGTATGATAAACTGGGAGTTGTTCTGGTTGCCCAGGGAAAAGTTGAGGAAGCCACGGCTTATTTTATAAAAGCAATCCAGATTAATCCCGAATATGCCAATGCTCACAGTAATCTGGCAAACGTGCTTTCCAGGCAGGGAAAATATGAAGAGGCCGAATTACATTATTTAGAGGCGATCAAGCTTGATACCGAACATACGGATGCTAATTACAATCTTGGCAGTCTCTTGTTAAGGCAAAAGCGATATAAAGAAGCTTTGATTCACCTTGTCGAAACGATTAGGATAAGCCCTGATAATGCAGAAGCTTATCACAAAATAGGAGTTGTCCTAGCCCAACAAGGAAAACTCCAAGGTGCCAGAAAATTCCTTAAAATGGCGATCCAGATCGATCCCAATAATATACAAGTTCGCAAAGACCTTGAAGTTTTAAACCGTAAAATCTTGCCGGAAATTGAACTGCAATAATAATAACACCCCTAACAATAGGGAAATACAGAAAATGGGTATCCCTGTGAAGATATTCTTGCTATCGCTTTTGCAAGGTTATTTGCGCAAACATACCCAGGCAGGGCATCCAGGGTGACAGGGCCTTTTCCAGAGAACGCCAAAAATTGAAACTTATTTGCGGCATAAAACTACGTAAGGACACACCTCCTGACAGCAAATATAAAAATGGCATCATAGGCTTTATTTGAAGAATGCGCCATTCCGGAAATTCATTCTCGAATTTTTGGCGATCCCTTGAGAATAATATCCAGGGCAAAGCAGAATTAGCACTAGATAGAGGCCCGTCCTTTGTGCATTCCCACTCAACAGCGTTCGGTTTAAACGGTTCGTGATGCAGTTTGCCGTATATAACTTTGGACCAGGGCGTTACCCAGGGTTCTATCATAATGATCGCGCCTTTTTTGCGTATACACCGCGAAGCATTTGTGAAAAAATTACGTGCATTATTACTGAGATGGTGAAGAACGTTAATCATCACAATTGCACCTAATGAATTGTCAGCCAAGGGCATATGCAGACCGTCAAGCACAAGCGATACGGAACTAAGGTAAAACACCTCAGAAGTAATCAGCCCGGGCATGAATTCTTCCATAAATCCACCCCCTGATCCAACTTCCAATACAGGTCTCTGGTCAGGCATAAGGGAGGCAGAGATTTTTTGGTACCACTCTTTATAGATAAGTCTGAGGAAAGATTTTTCCCTGATGATGTATCGACGGAGTTCAGTGGTTTTGGGGTCGTCTATATTCATCCCCCGTGTAAGGGGATGTGCCATGATGTCCGCGATTTTTTTATTAAAAGTGGCCAATGTCTTTTATTAAAGTTTAAATTTGAATTCCCCGCTGCTTGCAGCGCGGGATGAATTCAAATGAAAGCTAAAATCCTTTTTAAGGAGAAAGTGCGGTGCCGCAGCCCAAAGGGCTGAGGCAAAAATTCCGAAATACCCCGTAGGTTGCTACGGGTATAGGAATTTTTGCCTTTCGCCATATTAGCGGCATAGCCGCGTTTCATAAAATCGTAACTCGATTTTATTTTAAGTGTCTGTTAAAACAA
>JABMQM010000451.1 GCA_013203195.1 Desulfobacteraceae bacterium
CATTTCATCCCGGGCCAAAGACGGGCGCCATGTCACGGATCTTTGCCGGGATTTCAATTTGTCCCTGGGTTCCGCACCGGACTTTTGGTGTTTTCAGGCGGATACTTCCGTCAGAGGTAAACGTCACACCAAACATGGTGCCGAACTGACCAGTCCGATCCTTCACGGTGTCGAAGGATTGGTGCAGGTTTTCAAAGCTTTTCAGTTCCTTGGCAGTATCGAGGGGATCGATATTGACGCATCCTGCGGATTGCATGTCCATCACGGCGTGGATCCGCAATACTATAATTGTAAAGAACTTCAGCAGCTCGTTCGCATCGTAAGTCAATACGAGGATTCCTTTTACCTGCTTATACCGGGAGATCGGCAAAATATCGCAACCTGTCGGCCGATGGAGATCGATGTTGAGTCCTTTCTGGAAATATGCGAAAGTGATTCCGGCGGCGAGAACTGCCGGATGCAAGAGGTGTGGTACTCTCTTAAAAATCGCTATGATCCGGAATCAGGCAAAAATTCTCGCTATGACAAAACCCGCTACCACGGCCTGAATCTGCATTCATACTGGTACCGGTCCACCATTGAATTTCGCTATCACTCAGCGGTTTTGCACAAGATCGACGAAGCCATGCAATGGATCATTTTCACTCAGTTTCTGGTCGAATTGAGCCAGGGAAACATTCTGGATATTTATGCTTATCCCAACACCAACAAATGGCTGCAAACCATATATAAAATTTACATGGATCTCGGATATCGAAATCGTATTCGCAAAGTGGTAGACCAGCTCCAGGTCGAAGGGTCCCAAGATATATACAGCAACATCAATTAAAAACAGATGCCAAATCTTGTAAACCGGAGTTGAGCGAAACTGCCGGTCTTCCGGCACTCCGACAATCTATTAGCTCTAAACCTGCTTGCCATTCAAAACATAGTAAAAATCTGCCTCCTTCCGGTAGGCTGTAATTTTATTAAAAACAATAAACCCGGGTGTGATTCATGTGCGACCTTTTTGCCATTTCAGCCGGTTTTAACTATACGCCCCAGAAATACCTGCCCATTTTCGCCGTGAAAGGCAGCCAGAACATGAATGGCTGGGGCATCGGTTTTTTTCGCGATGATCAGGCCTTTGTAGAAAAATCGGCCGAGCAAGTATTCAGCCATCCCAGGGTACACGAAAGCTTTCAGAGGCTTGCACGGGTCATTGACAGCCGCATCATCATTTCACACCTTAACTGCCCCAAGAGCGGCGGTCGCCACAGTACGCACAGCCACCCGTTCAAGCTCTCTTTTCTAGGCCATGATTGGATTTTTGCCCAGATTGGCGTTGTCGAAGACATCAAAGAATACCGTACCGATGGACTTCCCCGCCTGGAAGTCGACGTCTATACCGCCAGAATTTTTGAATTTTTAAGAGATCAAATCGTCATGCTGCACGATCAGAGTCCTTATATCAGCCTTTACGCGGCTGTACGCGTCAGTATCCAAAAACTCTTGTCCGACTATCCGGGCTATTACACCTTTTTTCTGGCTAACGAATCGGTCCTCTTTGCTTTTTGCAATTTTCGTCAGCTTATGCTTCTTAAGGAATCGGAGGCCATGGGCGAGATTTTGATGGTCACTTCCATCGACAAAGGAATTAGTCAAAAAGAATGGATTCCAATTAAACCTGAAGGACTCCACAAGGGCGTACTGCTGGCTATTGCCGGGCCGGATTTGTTGTACGCCGAAGATGTTTGATTCCGAAAGCTGGATTCTGGTTTCTGGATACTGGATGCTTGATACTGGATTTGGTGGTAATTAAATTACTTTGTTTTATCTAGCCAGCATCAAGCATCCAGTATCATAGACTCGTTGAGGCGCTATGTCCTAGATATTTAACAATAATATGGATGATTTTGGACAAGGATGATGTGTGATCTTTTTGCCTTTTCTGCCAGACGGGATGACTCGGCCCCCAAATCTTTGCCGGTTTTTGCGGCTCGGGCCAACAAAAACATGGATGGTTGTGGTATCGGCTACTTTAG
>JABMQM010000452.1 GCA_013203195.1 Desulfobacteraceae bacterium
GGCTAACACTTCTTGTATATTTTCATCGTCGATGTGACTGTTGCCCTCCAGGCGAACTTTTCGGACGTTCGGTTTCTCCTTTATTCTGAAGGTGATGATCTTTCCATCAGTTCCGTCTTCAGCCTCAATGCGGATATCATCAAAATACCCCATGGAATATACGGCCTTTAAATCATCCGAAAGGCTCTTGGCAAGCATGATGTCGCCCGGAGCGGTTTTTATAATCTTTAAGATAGCATCAGACTCTATCCGCTTGTTGCCTTTAATCAGCACCTCGGCGACCTTTTCGCGCTTAAAAATCTTCATCCCGATTTTATCAGTAAGCTCCTTCACTGTTCCCAGGAGAGTCTCTATGCTTTTTCCTTCCACGAAAAAAATATTCGGCGGCGCTTCGCCAAAGGTCTCGATCATCTTTGCGTCCATGCTGAACTGCTGCCCAATCCAGGTTATACTTCCCCAAACAATATAGTCTGCACCACTCTTAGCACCCAAATTACGGATACCGTCGACCCCTGCGGCTATTGCGCCCCTCAACTCCGGTTTTAAGTCCAAATCCACAACAACCGCGCCATCCTGTTTTAAATGTTTCTTGATAATCCCGGCGATTTCGGCTTGCATATAAGCAAGGTCTTTTACTGAATGGACTTCAAAGGGCAACACGGCAACCCGAACCGTCTCCAGCGGACAAGCAGTATTAGGCACCAGCGTCAGGCTCATGATAACAAACAAAACCAAACATCTTTTTACATTGTTCAATTTTCCAGCTCCACCAGTTTACCGTCGATAATTGTCGCACGGCGTGACATATAAGATGCAAGTTCCATATTGTGGGTTATTACAACCAGCGTAACACAAAATTCACGATTCAGTTCCAAAAGCAACTCGTGGACCTGCTCGCTGTTTTTCTTGTCCAAATTACCGGTAGGCTCATCGGCCAGAAGCACAACCGGTTTAAGAACTAGAGCTCTCGCCAGGGCCACCCTTTGCTGTTCACCTCCTGAAAGCTTGCCGACCCTGTAGAATAAACGATCTTTGAGCCCAACCTTAACAAGAATTGACTCCGCAGCTTTCCGTGCTTTTTTTTTACCCAGCCCTTTAATCAATCCCGGCATCATCGCATTTTCAAGCGCGGAAAACTCGGGGAGAAGATGATGAAACTGGAAGACATATCCTACAAACTCGTTTCGAAATCTTGCCAGCTTTAAACTGTCAAAAAGAAATACATCCTCTCCTTGAAAAAAAAAGGTCCCGCTGTCGGGCCGGTCCAGCGCTCCAAGCAAATGAAGTAGCGTAGATTTGCCGATTCCGGAAGCGCCAACAACTGCAATCGTCTCTCCGGCATCCAGCTCAAGGTTTACCCCTTTGAGGATATCTATACGGGAACCACTGTTATTGAAACTTTTGCATAGCTCCCTGACAACGATCAATCGATCCGCATCAGTCTTTTTGTCAGTGTTTTCGGAGCTAACCATAACGAATTGCCTCAACAGGATTGAGTTTGGATGCCTGATGAGCCGGATATAGTGTTGCTAAAAAACATATCACGATGGCGGCAGCGGCAATCATAAAAACATCTAAAGACTCAAGTCTTACAGGAAGAGTTGTGATATAGTAAACATCCCCTGGAAGCTCAATGAATTTGTATTTTTCCAGTATTTTACACAGAAAAATCCCCAGGCAAATTCCCAGCGCAGTTCCAACTGAACCGATGATCATCCCGTTGAAGATGAAAATTTTACGGATGCTTTTATCCGTAGAACCCATGGCCTTTAATATGGCTATATCTTTTGTTTTTCCCATTACCATCATGATCAGCGTGCTGGCGATGTTAAAGGCGGCCACCAAAACAATCAGCACTAAAATTATAAACATGACCGTCTTTTCCAGTTTAAGCGCCGAAAAGAGGTTGTGGTTCATCTGCATCCAGTCCCTGGCCCAGTAAGGAAATCCCAAGCCGGCAACTATCTTTTCCGCTATCTTCTTGGCTTGATAGATATCATTAACCCGCACTTCGATACCGGTTACAGCATCAGACATTCTTAGAATTTTCTGAGCATCCTGCAGATGAACGTAAGCCAGAGAACTGTCATATTCATGCAT
The DNA here is from genome assembly GCA_013203195.1 of Desulfobacteraceae bacterium. Lineage (GTDB taxonomy): Bacteria > Desulfobacterota > Desulfobacteria > Desulfobacterales > UBA11574 > Desulfatibia_A. The sequence goes on from JABMQM010000452.1 coordinate 2,101, forward strand.
GCCGGCCTCAAAAATACCTGCCACCTTAAACCGCTTCATAGCCGGCAAGTATCCCACTGGAGATATCATGCCTCTTGATGATATCAGAGCAACAGCATCACCAATAATGACCCCCAGACTTCTGGAAAGCTCCCGGCCTAAAATGATCCCGGGCATAGAAGCGGTCACGCCTTTTTCCTTATGCATCTTATCTAAATTTTGCAAAGAATCGCTTTTTAAAATTTTAATTACCCGACCGGCGGATTGAGGGTCAATACCCCTGAGCACAGCACCGGCAACACCGGATGAACTGCGCAGCATGACTTGAGTGTAAATAAACGGCGTTGCCGCTTCAACACCCTCTAACTTGTTCACATATTTTGACACGCTCTGATAATCGCTAAAAGATTCGCCGTGACGCATTAAAACCACATGCGACTCAACTCCCAATATACGGGACTTCAAGTCGGCTTCAAAGCCGGCCATAACTGCAATTACTACAATCAGGGCCATAACGCCCACCGCAACACCGGCTACGGAAAGAAAAGTAATTAATGAAAGAAACGTTTCTTTCTGTTTGGACCTGAGGTAGCGACCACCTATGAAGTATTCAAAAGACATGCGATCGTTATTGATTATGTTAAGGTTTAAAAACTGTATAGCATATAAGCAATAATTTCAAGCTATTGAGAAAGATGCTGGATACTGGATACTCGATGCTGGATAAAAATGTTAAACAATCAGATGATTATCAAGTATCCAGAATCAAGTATCAAGTATCTATCACCCAGTGGCAAAATAGTCTTCAATTCGTATTTGAATTGGAAACTCCAAAATTTTTCTTTTCCAACATTTGCGTTTTGCGCCATGCCCCGCGTTAGTCCCCTTTCGGCTTCATGTGCGGAAAAAGAATAACCTCCCGGATAGAATCAGAATCGGTAAGCAGCATGGTAAGCCTGTCTATCCCTATCCCTTCGCCGGCAGCAGGAGGCATTCCGTATTCCAACGCTTCAATGTAGTCTTTGTCCATCAAGTGAGCCTCTTGATCACCGGCTTCCCGGTCAGCCATTTGCTGCAAAAAACGGTCTTGTTGATCAGCAGGGTCATTCAGCTCTGAAAATCCGTTTGCAATCTCATGCCCTGCGATAAAAAGCTCAAAGCGATCCGTAAGGTCGGGATCTTGATCACTTCTTCTGGCAAGCGGAGAAACCTCCACCGGATATCCGGTAATAAATGTGGGCTGGATAAGTTTCGGCTCCACCAAAACATCAAATAGCTTGGTAATGATTTTTCCAAGACGGCCGGTTTTGGTTACTTTAATCCCCTTGGAAGCAGCAATTTCAAGCAATTTCTCTTTGTCTTTGAGTAAATTTGCATCCACACCGCCGTACTCCTCCAGGGCCGCAGCAAGGGATACACGGCGCCACTTGGCGCCCATATCTATAGTGGCCCCCTGATAGCTAATTGTGGTTGACCCGGTCGCCGCCTCGGTCACATATGCAAACATCTCTTCGGTCAGATCCATCAGGCCTTCATAGGTAGCATAAGCCTGATAAAACTCCAGCATGGTAAATTCCGGATTGTGACGGGATGAAACGCCCTCATTCCTGAAATTTCTGTTAATTTCAAAAACCCTTTCAAAGCCGCCGACAAGCAAACGTTTTAAATAGAGCTCAGGAGCGATGCGCAGAAACAGGTCCATCCCTAAGGCATTATGATGAGTGACAAACGGTGTGGCTTCGGCCCCGCCCGGAACGGGCTGCATCATGGGTGTTTCCACTTCAAGGAAATCCCGCGCAAGCAGAAATGTACGTATCGCCTGAATTATTTTGCTCCGTTTAATAAATATCTTGCGTACATCTGAATTCACGATCAAATCGATGTAGCGCCGACGATAACGCTTTTCAGGATCTTTGAGCCCATGGAATTTTTCCGGAAGCGGCCGCGTCGACTTGCAGACAAGCTTTAATTCATGTGCCAACAGCGTCCATTCACCGGTTTTGGTTTTGAACATGGTGCCCTTTAGGCCGATAATATCTCCGATATCAAGCTGTTTAAAAAGACCGTAGGCCTTATCTCCAATTTTGTCTTTCCGAATATATGCCTGGAGTTGGCCGGTGCGATCCCTGAATCTGATAAAGGATGCTTTCCCGAATCGGTTGATTGCCAACATACGCCCCGCGACTATAAAAACAAAATCTTCATCTGTCGGAGATTCTGGAACCCCTTCAAGTGCGTTGGTAATATCCTTAATTGTGTGGACAACATTAAAATCGTTGGGAAAAAGATCTATTTTTTTATTTTTTAAATCTTCTATTTTTTTTCTGCGCTTCCCGATTAGATCGCTTGTTTTTTCCATCTAACAACTCACCTATCCATGGTATTTTATTTTATTAACATTTTGTACGGCAAACCCTTTTTGCTAACCTATTTACCAAAAGGTGTCAAGCCGAAGTTGGGGGATCAGTACGCTTTAACTGCAGCCTAATGGCTGTCCCCTCATCGACCCTGCTCTCAATTTCCAGCCAAGTATTGTAGGATTCGAGTATGCTGTGAGCTATGGAAAGACCCAAACCGGTCCCATTTGTTTTGGTAGTAAAAAAAGGGTCAAAAATAGACTTGATCAATTCCCGCGACATTCCACAGCCATTATCAGCAATCATGATTTCAGCATAGTTGTTTTTTAAAGGATACATTTTCAACTCGATAC
>JABMQM010000453.1 GCA_013203195.1 Desulfobacteraceae bacterium
CCGTCTCCGATTTTGTCGATGTCTTCAGGCGTATACGCAGCAGCGAGCTTTGCACGTATATCCAGCGTGGCCCCCAGAATTCTAAACACACCCCTTTGCTCCAGGTCATTCAGATAGCTTATCGCCTGAGGTATGGCCGTCCTTAACAAGGGTTCTGCTGTTGTGGCAAAGTCAATGAAGGTTTCCAATTGTTGCAATGTAAAGGTGATGTTCTTGACATTTCTGAGCATCTGTTTGGTTAACTTCATCAGGTCTTGCAACTGGAAACTCGACTCAACATCCTGCAACTCTTTGATCAGCATTTGGGAAGCAGGATGGGCAACAATCATCAGGTCATCCTTGAGTTCATTTAAACCTCTGGCGGATTCAGCCAGCGGAGCAATTTGTGCTTCAATGCGATCGAGTCGCTCCATAATTAATTCTTCATTTGTCATAGCGCCTCCTTTAGATGCTCTGGAGCATCTTGCCAGCCATGTTGAACTGGGGTTCCAAGGGCAATTCAAAACCCTTCAACATCAGGTTCCAGTAGACCCATTTGAACATCATTTTCCCAAAATAGTTCATCTGGCTTTCTTCTAAAAGGCCGAAAGGTCCCATGCCGGGGAAGGGAAACTTTCCGGGGAGGGGCTCGGTTTTGTAATCAAAATCAATCAGGTAAGCCATACCATGGCTCGAGACTATAAATCACGTAGAGTGCCCATCATAGTCGGGCCGAGGTTCTTGACCCTCTATTTGGCGAATGATGTTTCCTACCACGACGTCGGATTGGTAGTGTGCAACCGCGCCGGATTTGGAGGTGGGTACGTTGGTAGCATCACCGATAACATAGATACTGTCGAAGCCTTTGGCCTCCAAAGTGCCATGATCGGTATCGACGAAACCCATGGGATCACCGAGACCGCTGTCCATGAGCACCTGTGCGCCGGAGTGCAGCGGAATGGAAACAAGGATGTCATATGGAACAGCATCGCCGGTCACGGATTCGATGGTTTTGTTGCTGACATTCACATTGTCAATGGACCAGTTGGGTGTGATTTTGATGTTCTTTTCTTCGCAGACACTACCCAAAATTTTTGAAGCCACAGGTTTGGTAAAGGCGCCGTCCAAGGGTGTGACCAATTCTATCTCTATATTGTCACGCGCGCCATTGTTTCTGAAAAACCAGTCTGTGAGATAGACGAACTCCAGGGGTGCAACCGGACATTTGATGGGCATTTCGGCTATATTGAGTACGATTTTACCTTTGTCAAAGTACTTCCATCTTTTGTAAAGCGCTTTGGCACCCTCCAGGGTGTAGAAGGTATGGACATCGCCTCCCCAGTCATCCATCATGCCGTCGGTCTCTTCCGGCACGACCCTGCAACCCGTGGCAATCACCAGCCAGTCGTAATCGTACTTACCCAACTTGGTTATGACTTGCTTGTTGGCGTGGTCAATGTTGACGATCTCGTCGATAGCCAATTTGACTCCCTCCGGAATGAAGTCGGATTTGGCCTTTACACAATCCTTGGACGTGTAAATCCCATACGGGATGAACAGCCAACCCGGCTGATAGTGGTGCAGCGGATCCTTGTCGAGGACGGTAATCTGCCATTCCCGTTCACTCAACTCATGGCGCAGCTTGGCGGCGACCATCGTCCCGCCGGCGCCGGAGCCCAATATTAAAATTTTTTTCATAAAACTCCTCCTTCTCTTAAAGCGTTTGGTTTTTAATGATTTTACAATCAAATAACGCAGTCTGCCGAATGCGCGGATACAAATATTAATCTATTTTCTTGTTTGCCAGCAAATCAGCGATGGTTATGGAATCCAACTCATCATAGAGCGCTTTGCCGGCTTTTTCCCAGGCGGATCGAACGACACAATCATCGATCATTGAACATTTTTCAGGATCGCTGATACAATTAACCAGTTCGGTTGTACCTTCAAACAGCCGGGTAATTTCGCCCAGGGTAATTTCCTCCGGTTTTTTGGCCAACATATGTCCGCCTTTAGGCCCCCGGGTGCTGGTAACGAGATTGGCTCGTTTAAGGGGACGAATGAGTTGTTCAAGATATTTAACGGAAATATTCTGCCGCATGGAAATTTCGCTCATTCGAACAGACCCCTTGCCATGATGCAGGGCCAAATCAAGAATTAATCTGGTTCCATAACGGGTTTTAGTCGTAAGTTTCACGAGTCTTTTCTGGGCGTTTAATGATTCAGACCAATTTAATCTATATTAATATAGTATGATATAAATTTATTGATAAAACTTTGTCAAGCAAAAACTTTATCAAGTAAAAAAACTTCACCTGTTAACATTGCAAAACTTAAAAACGAGTGCTTTTCGTGACCGCCCAGGCGGACTGCGAAGCTGATGAGTGCAAGAAAAATTTATGGGTTTTATTAACAGGGGAGCCCTGCTGCAGGGAGCTTCAATGATGAAGCCGGCTGCAAAACTTAGGGGTTTATTTTCAAACTATTTTGTTATAAGAAGAGAAGGTTTTTATTTTAACATATTTTTCAAATACATAATATAGAGTATTGACAAATCTATGGGCAAAAAAACAGACAAGGCATCTTCCAATTCCGACCTTGAAAAATATATTAACAAACGGCTGTTTGATACCATTCCCTTGGGAATCGCCGTCATCGATCCGGATTATAATCTGGTTTATGCCAACAAAGCGTTTGAGCAACTGTTCGGCTCTTGGGGAAATCGTAAATGTTATCACGTTTACAAAAGCAGAGAAGACATGTGCTCTTACTGTGAAAGTGCCATGACCTTGAAAGACGGCCTTCCCCGTGCAAACGAAGAGGCGGGATATGACAAAAATGGACGGCATATTCACTACTTACAGCATACTGCCCCTATTATCGACGATGACGGTAATTTTCCCTATGTCATACATATTTTCACCAACATTACCGAAGCAACCCAGATTCGAGATGAGCATGAGGTTCTCTTTGACCAGGTACCTTGCAATATTTTATTAATTGACAGGAACTTTCGCATTGTAAAGGCGAATAAGAGGCTTACGGACTGGCTCGGGGACCCGGAGGGTGCATACTGTTTTGAATCTCTCAAAGGATTGAAACATAAATGCACCGAATGTACCGCCCGGCAAACTTTTGCAGACGGTCGCATACACACCGGGTATCACGTTTGGAAATCTTCCGAAGGCAAAACCCTGCATTTGCATGTGATCACCATACCGCTGAAACGAGCCGACGGCAGTTTTGATCTCGTCATGGAAATGGCCGTTGATGTTACCCAGACCCTGAAGTTGCAAGATGGACTGAAATTTGCGCACAGGTTCTTGGAGACGGTTATTTCGACTTCTATGGACGGTATCTTTGCGGTGAACGAAAAGGGAAAAGTTACTATTTTCAACCCCGCAGCCCGCAAATTTTTTAATATTAAGGACAACCAGGTGATTTCAAGGGAGGAACTTGCCGGCATACTCCCCAAAGGGTTTTTAAACCAGGTATCCGAAGGACCCGGACACGTTTATCTGCCGGAAACAGAGGTCAAAACAATTGACGGCGAAACATTTCCGGTACGCCTGGTTGGTAATAAACTCCAAAGATCCGATGACAGTCCCCTTGGTATGGCTTTTTCTGTCCAGGATTTGCGTGAAATCAAACAGCTTGAGAAGGAAAAACTTGAAGCCGAACGCCTGGCGGCTGTAGGGCATACGGTTGCCGGGTTGTCCCATGGTGTCAAGAATCTAATCACCGCCTTGGAAGGCGGTATGTACATGCTGAATTCCGGCTTAAGCAAAGGTAATATTGAGCGCATCCAGAAAGGTCTGGAAATGCTGATGCGCAATATCGAAAGGATTTCTATATTTGTAAAAACATTTCTAAGTTTTTCCAAAGGTCGTGAAATTCAAGCTAAAATTTGTGACCCCGCTGCAATCGCAAAAGAAGTTGTTGAATTATATGAGGTCAAGGCTGATGAACTGGGGATAGTGTTGACCAATGAAAAGATCGGTGATGTCCCCCCGGCGCCGATCGATTATGAAAGCATGCACGAATGTTTGACAAACCTGGTGGGCAACGCCATTGATGCCTGCCAGGTGAGCAACGGAGATAGTTGCTATGTAGCCGTAAGGACATTTGAAAAAAACGGCATAATTACCTATGAAGTCAGCGACAATGGCTGCGGAATGGATTATGAGGTCAAGAAGAAAGTATTTACCACTTTTTTTACCACCAAGGGGTTGGGTGGTTCCGGCCTGGGGTTGTTGATGACCAAGAAAATTGTTCAGGAGCATGGTGGAAAAATCGAGCTGGAATCCAAACCCGGCCAAGGAACAACATTTCGCATCAAATTTCCGCGAAGCCGTTTGCCCAAAGTAATTGAAAAAGAAGCCTGACGTTAATTATGGTTTAATTTTATTCAGTTATGAATGCAAAAAAGAAAATTCTGATTGTTGATGACGAGCAGGATGTTTTGGCCTATTTTGAAGCTGTTTTTCAGGACAGCGGCTATGATACGGTTCTGGCCAGGGATGGTTTTGAAGGCTTTGAGTTGGCCAAATCAGAAAAACCTGATCTTATTACCCTCGATATCACCATGCCGGAACAATCCGGCATAAAAACATATTATCAATTTAAAAAGCATTCGGCGCTAAAGGAGATCCCGGTTATCATCATTACAGCCGCTGACGAATCTTACAAAAACTTTCTAAATGAACTCAACGGACTTTCAACCCCGGAAGTTTTTTTTAGCAAACCGATCGATCCGGAAGAGCTATTGAAGGTAGTTGCCGACATTTTGTTTGATAATAATATATAATTGCTGCAGAAAGGGAGACAGAAAATGGCTCATGCCTCTGAAAAAAAGATTCTAGTCGTCGATGATGAACCGGATGTACGCAACTTTTTAGCTGCTTGTTTAGAAGATGCCGGTTTTAATGTTAATATAGCCGTTGACGGCTTAGATGCTTTGGAAAAGGTAGAAGTGTTCAATCCCGATTTAATGACGCTCGATATGGTTATGCCGGGCTTGTCCGGAATTAAGGTGATTCGCAAGTTAAGAGAGAAAGAAAAGTGGGCCAATCTGCCTGTGATCGTCATCACCGCGCATGCTCATGACGAAATGGGCGGCGATCAAATCAAAGAATTTACTGCCCTGACATCGGGACTGCGTCCCAGAATCACAATGGAAAAACCGATTTCTCCGGCCAATCTCGTCAAAACCATTTGCAATATCCTGGAGGTTGATCCGGAAGCTGCAGAAGAGGTAGGCACAGAGCTTGGCAGTGAACGTGGTAAGATTGCAAAGTTAATTGCAGAGACCGATTCAGATACATTAAGAAAAATACGCGAGGTGTTGAATCAGAAATAAAATGGAAAGTTAAACCCGCGAGATCTTTGCAAAGCCATTATACAGGGCAGCATTAAGCATTAAAAAGGCATTCAAATTCCTTCACATCATCTTTGCTCATAATTTCCATCCTGATGGCGGCGTCAGGTGTAAAAAGGGCAAAAGTCCCCTGCGATCGTGCACATAGCGTTCCTTCCGCGTTATACAAAAGTCCCGCCATCGAGGCTTCCCGGTCGTTTTTGCGTTCCAGTACCATACCTTCCACCGTCACCGTATGGCCGACATAAATTGGTTTGATAAAATCGATTGTCATCGATTTGGTCAATATGATCCGTTTTAAGATGGTAATCGCCGACCAGCTCATAATCTCATCCAGAATGGTGGCAATAACACCACCGTGGACCAGTCGATCCCAGCCGCACAGGTGTTTAGGAATGGCAACCTCTGAAAACAGAGATTTTTCATCGGCAAAAAATTTCATCTGAAGTCCGGAGGGATTCTGAGGACTGCAACCGAAGCATTTATTGTTTTCCAGAGTCGGCAGCGGTCTGCAGTTTTCAGTTTTATGCTTAAAGCTCATAGGGCCTGTCCTCATGAATGATCTTTGTCATTAAGTGCCTGCTGCAATTTTTCTGCCAGAGGGCTCATTGAGTTTTGACTATCTTTTATAAAAGTTTTCCAATCGCCTTCTTCGGCCAGATCCGCCGGGCACAAGGTGATTTTCCTGTCACTGGCATGAATTTTTTCGATAATAACCCTGACGGTGTCACCTTCCTTTAAATTTTCGATCATCCTGGGAGTGGCGGCTTTGTTAATGTTAGATTTCGGCAGCAATCCCGTGATACCCGGTTCCAGCATAATAAAATAACCGAAGCTCTCTTTTTTTTCAATGGAACCCTCTACGGTCTGACCGGCCTGGTACTTTTCCGGTACGTTAAGCCAGGGATCTCCTTCAGCATCCCGCAGGCTCAAACTTATGCGCCGTTTGTCAGGATAGACCTCTTTGATCATTACGGAAACTTTTTGGCCGTGGCTGACTTCATCTGCCGGATTCAACACCCGTTTGATATAGCTCATTTCACTTATATGCACCAGTCCTTCCACTCCGGGAGCGATTTCAACAAAGGCACCGAATTTTACGCATTGCGTAACTTTGCCCGTAATTTTATTTCCAATTTTAAACCGATCCCCGGCCGTGTCCCATGGATCGCTTTCCAGCTGTTTGACGGATAAGGCAATTTTTTTCAAAGAGGACCCATCGCCCTCTTTAATGTCGATAATTTTTACTGTAATGGTTTCGTTGCTGGAGATAACTTCTTCGGGGTTCTCTATGCGTGACCAACTCAGTTCTGAAATATGAACCATGCCCTCCACACCGGCAGCCAATTCAACAAAAGCCCCAAATGGTAAAATCCGCGTTATGCGGCCATCGAGAATCGAGCCAATATTCAGTGTTTTGTAAAATTGTTCTGCGGATTTGGCTTGCTCCCGCTGCAGCAATATTTTTCTGGAAACAACAATATTTTTGCCGCTTTCTTCAAGCTGCTTGATTAAAAAATTAAAAGTCTGCCCCACGTAGTCATCAGGTGTCTCTACAAATTTTAGATCAATCTGACTAATGGGGCAAAACGCTCTGCGATGCAAAATGTCGACATTAAAACCTCCCTTGCAGGTTTCGGTGACTTTACCTTGGAGCGGGACTTCGTTGGCATAAGCATCTTGTAAAATATCCAGACCGCCGATTCCGGAAAGCGCCTTGGAAAGTTTGATTTCACTTTCAGTCATGGAGACTACATAAAGTTCGATACTGTCTCCTTCATCGTAGGGTATTTCCCCCTGCTCATCCAGCAGTTCCGCTTTATCAACAAAGGCGTCAATTTTTCTGCCAATATCGACAAACACAGCGTCTTGGCCGATTGAAATTATTTTACCCTTTACTTTATCGCCCACCTGGAGGTTTTCATTAGAGACATCCTGGTAGGATTCAAAAAGTGTTGCAAAATCTTCTTCTTCAGAGCCATTGTCGATATCGTTAAAATCTGTTGACATGCCTGATTCTCCTCATTTAAGAAATTCGGATTAAACGTGTAAGCCACCTTCTGCCTGGCGCTGCCGACAATCTTTCCGGTCGAATTGGCGACAGGCTAACGGCTTAATATGATGGACGGCGCAGAAAAAGCGCGGCTCACCAAAATATTGGAATAAAAAAGGGCATAGTTGCTGATTGTCGACAGCCTTCCCGGCCAGGTAGGGATACCAA
>JABMQM010000454.1 GCA_013203195.1 Desulfobacteraceae bacterium
GGCGTTTGTCTTTTGTAAATGGGAGTCTCGGATAGTCTGTTTTAAGAAATTGAGCGTATTTTGTACGGTAAGTGTTGGAGTAGAAAACTGCGTATATGTAGTAGAAAATATCTTCAGATTTCGGCTTTGTTTTGTAGGTTTCAGATAAAGCGAAAAATATTTTTTCGCTGATGTTTGGCTGCTTGCCTTTAGCCTGTTTTTGATCGCTGAAAAGGTCTCGTTTATCGGTTTTCGGGTAAAGATATAGTGGAAAAAGATAATTTATATCGTAAGCACTAACTGTTTTATGGCCGATAATATGACTAGTAATAAAAGCTCCAGGTCTCTCTTTGAATTGCTTCGGACAAATTATTCCGACATTTTCCTCAATCATATGCCGCATAACTTTTAGAAGTGGCCTTTCGACAACTATATCTGTATAATAGATATATCTCTTATCAAAAGGGCGATATAAAATTTCACTAAAGTATTGCTCCCAGTTTTTGTCTTTGGAGAGAGCCTCTCGCGATTTTCTAAGCTTAAATGTGCTCGTATCTTTTAATTTGAAAGTCTGCTTAATAAGTTCGTCTGGCATTGATTGATCTCTAAACATCGTAATTCGTCTTTTTAAAACATTCTTGTCAAAATCAATCGCAAACTTGTCTCGGGCGGTAACAACACCAACAGAATTTACTGGAAAGATATCCGTTATCTTCAGCGATTTTTCGTACAGCTCCAACAGCTTTTCATCCCTTGGAACAAAAAGATAACCTCTTGATTTGGGAGCTATTTCCTGCCATCTTGTTGTTGTAATATCATTATCGATAAGCCAGTCGTATTTTCCCTTTCTCATTCCCCATAGTTCGGAATGAAAAACCTTCTTGCCGTTTTCACTATTCCTGCCTGCCTGTGCGTTGCGCCCAGACAGGTCTTTTGTCTTGATGAATAACGCAATGGCCGTTCCCTGACGGATATCAAACACGTTTTCATCCTTTGAACCGTCAGGACACTTTTCCTTTTTCAAACTGTTGCCGTGCAGGTCAAGCAGATAGATTTCGTTGAAACTGTTCATCAACGACTCACGCATTCCCCTGAAAGTGGGATTATCGAGGTAACTGTGATTGGTAATGAATCCCAGGACCCCTTCGCCGGCCTGATCTATCTTCCACTGACCAAAACGAATAAATTTAACATAATCGTCTTGCAGCCATTTTGTCTGCTTTTCTTGAAGAGGTTTCCCGTCTACACTATAATATCCATCATCTTTAACGCCGTTGCTATGCGTGTAGCCTTTCTTTAACAGGAGATTTATCCATTCTCCCTTGTTTGCAGAATGACCGGAATATGGAGGATTACCCAATATTACCAGGATCGGTTGTTCCTTTTTCACTTTTCCGGCTAATCGCGATTCTTCGGAAAGGGAAGACATGCCGGGCAAACTGGTTTGCTCAAGCTCCTCCATATCGAGGGTGCTTGTCAGATAGAGCTTAAACCTGTCATCTTTTTGGAGTTTATAACCGAGTTCTTCGAGAAGAAACGACATCTTCAAATGCCCTACCGCATATGGCGCCATCATGAGTTCAAAGGCATAGAAGTTTCTAAGAATATGCTCCTTGATAAATCCTTCTTTATCGCCTTGGCCGTATTTTGACACAAATTCATCAACCGCCAGTTTTGCCGCTTCAGCCAAAAAAGTGAGCGTACCGGATGCCGGGTCCAACACCGTTACTGTATTGCTCGCAATACCGTCAGCTTTGCCGAATCTATCCTTTAAAATATGGTGAAGCGAGCGCACAATATAGGAGACAACCGGTTCAGGCGTATAATAGACCCCCCGTCTTTCCCTGGTTTTGGGATCATATTCCGCTAAGAAGGTTTCATAAAAATGAACAACCGGGTCTTTCCCTTTGCCTTCTCTGAAATACTCCTGAAGGAGTTTGTTTACATTCGCCACAGACAACACTTCGGCGATATCATCAATAATCCATTCCATCTGAGCCGGAACGTCTTCAAGTGAAACAAACCGAAAGACATCTCTTAATATCCCGATGGTGCGGGGGATGTTGTCATAAGCGAGCTTTCTGTTGAAACCGTTTTTCGCCCGCATGCGGGCGGCAAACAGACCATAAGTGATTGTTTGGGAATAGAGATCGGCAAAGTCCTCTTTTGAAAGCCCGCTGATTAGAAACTGCCTGAACGCTTCATAAAATCCGAGGATAAAGCCTTTGCCCACCTTTTCTTCCTCTGCCAGTTCTTCGACAATTACCTCTTCCCTTAAAAACCTCGTGCGTTTTGCCAGTTCTATGGCCAGGTTTTTTGCATTATAAACCTTGGGCAGAGAGAATGAATAAAACGCCTCCATCAATTTTGTGAAATCCGGCTCCTTTTCGAGAGGCGGAATTGTTTTAAGCTTATGCACAATAAAAGGTCTGGCAATCAAAGCCTTTTCAACAAGAATACCATTCCGATAAAGCCTGAACTCGAAAAAATTTGTTAAAATCAGATTCGGGAACGTGCCCCGGTACCGTTTCAACTGTTCTGAAACCTCTATTGAATCTAAATTTTCAACA
>JABMQM010000455.1 GCA_013203195.1 Desulfobacteraceae bacterium
GGCCGTGATCATAAACGGCTTCCGGCAACCGGATGGGAGCCTCAAACGTTTTACAGTGCAGATCTCTCTCTTTTTGGTGACGTTGGACCCGCGCTTTCATTTCGTCATCGCCGGGCACCAAAGTTGCGATAAATATATTATTTTTATCAGCTACTTGTGACGCCAGCTCCAGAGCATAACGACTTTTACCGCTCCGGCATCCCCCTAGTATAAGTACGATTTCTTTCACAACTAACTCCAGGCTAATGCGACCATTTGACTACTTGAGTACTCGGGGAGTTTTTATTATAGAGCATCCATGAAGCGACCATAAGCGAAAACTCCTCGGCTCCTCGACTACTTAATTATTTAACAGTTTAACAATTTCCGAAACATCAATGTGTTTTTCAAAATGAGCGGCCAGATGGTTATAGGCCGTATCTTTGGCTGCCAGGCCATAAGGATCGGGCAACGTGATTTTGCCAAGACCGACAATGTTTAACCAACGCTTGGTGATGCCGGGCGTATCGAACAGCCCATGCATATAGGTTCCCATAATGCGCGATGCGTGTATCGTACATCCATCTTCATTTTCACATGGAATGCGGTTGCGTTCAAAGACCTGAAACAGAGGCTCTCCATCAAGCCGCCGGGTCTGTCCCATATGGATTTCGTAGCCGGCACCTTCTATATCCTGCCAGGCGAACCGGGATCGTGTCGTCGTTTTGGGGGCTTTTAGAATGGTTTCAACCGGCAGGAGCATCAGTCCCTGACTTTTTCCCGGACGGCCTTCCAGACCTTCCGGATCGAGCACAGCATGGCCCATCATCTGATATCCGCCGCAAATCCCTAATATATGTCCGCCCTGATCGGCATAAGCGCTAATTTTTTGAGACCATCCGGTTGTATGCAGCCAGTTCAAATCCGACCGCGTATTTTTTGATCCGGGCAGGATAACGGCCCTGAACCCGGACAGGTCCTGGACCTTTTCAATAAAATAGACATCAAGTCCGGGCAAACTCGAAAGGCTGTCGAAATCGGTAAAATTGGAAATATGGGGCAGGCGGATAACCGCGATTGCCGGAGCATCGATTTTTGCCGGCGATATCGCTTTGGGGTTTTCAATCACCACCGAATCTTCAGACTCAATGTGGAAGTGGTTATACCATGGCAGCACGCCCAGCACCTTTTTAGCGGTGCGTTCCTGTATCCAGCGGACTCCGGCGTCAAACAGACGCATGTCCCCACGAAAGCGGTTGATGATAAAACCTGCGATCTGATCTCGCTGTTTTTGAGGAAGACATTCCAGGGTTCCGATGATTTGGGCAAAAACGCCGCCTTTATGGATGTCGGCTACCACAATTACGGGGGCGCCGGCATATTCGGCCATGCGTAGATTTACCAGGTCGTCCGGCATAAGATTGACTTCGGCGCAAGAACCGGCCCCTTCCATGATAACAAGATCGTACAAGTCGCGTAAGCGGTCTAATGCCGAACAGGCGATGGAGAACAGGCGGGTTTTATTTTTATAGTACTGGATGGCCGTTAGATCTTCAGAAGCTTCGCCCAGGATTACTACCTGGGAACCGGTATCACCGGTGGGCTTTAAAAGGATCGGGTTCATATCCACATGGGGAGGTATTCCGGCGGCCTCGGCCTGCACGATCTGAGCACGTCCCATTTCCAGACCTTCGGGCGTAACTCCTGAATTATTTGACATATTCTGGGCTTTGAACGGCGCAGTCCGTACGCCTTGGTCTGCAAAAATACGACAAAGGGCTGTAGTGACGATGCTTTTACCAACATCAGACGCTGTTCCCAAGACAGCCAGGCACAATCCCTGCTGTTTATTGTTATTTGTAATCAGGTTATGCATGTCAACAAAAAATCCCCGAAGCGATATTAAATCGACCCGGGGATGTCCCTTTTTTATCCTCAAGATCACATGGCTTACCTCTCTCCTCGCAGGTCAAGCCCTCAAGACCATTGCAAAACTACAAGGCCTTCCTTCCATTCAGGCAGGTCTTCTGACTTTCGGATCATCCTACCGGCCGTGCCTTCCCATTCAACTGAAGATGAGCAGTGGTTTATTGCGGCTTTCGTCCCCGATTACAGCGGCGGGCCCGTCCCCGAATCTCACGGGGTTCCCTTCAACCTAAGTTGAGCTCTCAACGAGCACCTGAACAGACCCATCAAATAATTAAAAAACAGCAATAAAGTCAAGAAAATTCCGGCACCACAGCAAATACCGATATAATTAACCCCCATGTCCCAAGATTTTACGGTAAAAGCCGCCATTTCAAACCGGGTTAACAAGCAATGAAGTCAGCGTTCCCACGAGAAGCCCAGTCAACTTGTTCTATGAATATTAGAAAAAAGTCTAAAGAACAAAAAATAGATTGCTTTATCGATTTGTCTAAAGTAATAGATTGTTTGAGCTAAAAACTTTTCAACAGGAATAAAATAAAATGTCAACTGACAGCAGCGGTAACCTAAATACTATAGACAATCAATTTCCGCCTGACCAAACCAAGCAGATCATCTTTTCGATCCGCAGGCTCATTCAGGCGAGCGAACTCTATACCAAGGAGTTAAATAAAAAATATCAAATAAGCGCGGCACAGCTCAACTGCATTTTAGCGCTTGATGAGAATGGTCCTTTACCACCCTCCAAAATCGCCAAGCATATGATGGTTAAGTCCAGCACGGTCACCGGAGTTGTCGACCGTTTGGAAATAAAAGGCTTCGTGGAGCGGATGCGAAATTCTCCGGATCGCCGTGTGATTACCATCCAGCTTACCGAATCCGGAAAAATATTGGCACAAAATGCCCCGCCGCCCATCCAGCAAAAGATCATTGATGGCTTGAAACATACTGAAAAGGCCGAAATAGAACAGATCGTGTGTTCCCTCAGCATACTTACCGACATGCTTGACGTCCAGGATCTGGAGATCAAGTAACACCGCCGGTATTCCCGAATACTTCGTAAAAAAAGTTAAAAAACCTTTACAAAAGATTTGTTTTAATGTAATTGTTTCACATAAAACAATTAATATTAAACAAATACCTGTACAAAACATCTTTACAGAAAGAACATGCTGATATAAAGGGATTTTAAGATGGAAGTCATACCGACCATAGATAAAAATGAATTGGCCAAGCTTTTTGGGAGTGACGATTTTGGCAACGTTTCCCGTTCGACCTGCACGAAAATAGAAAAGTTGGAGGCGGTATTTGACGAACTCATCGATCCTTCTTTGTACTCCCAGAATACGAGAATCGATACGACAGAAAAGGGGGCCGTTCTTCTAAAAGGAGGGACGAAATTTAAAAGTCCGAAACTTTCAAAAACACTAAAAGATTGTGATGAAATCGTATGTTATATCGCCACCTTAGGCGATGGCATTGAAGGCGAGATCCAGCGGCTGATGGACAAAAACCGTCTGTCGGAAGCGTACATCCTGGACGCTATGGCATCCGTAGCTGCTGATAATATGGTGGCAACGTTTCATGAGCGTATGAAGGGTGAATATAACAACCACGGTAAACAAGTGACCCTGTGCTTTAGCCCGGGTTATTGCGACTGGCCTGTTACCGAACAAAAAGAATTTTTCAAGCTTGTCGATTCAGATTCCATCGGTGTTGAGTTAAACGATGCCTGCCTGATGACGCCCCGCAAATCCATTTCTGGTGTATTTGGAATCTATGGCGATGATGAAAACGGCGTAGATCCATACATCCCCTGTTCCGATTGCCGCAAAACGGACTGCCCTGAGAGAAGAGATCTTTAAAAGAAAGGTAAAACAATGACAAGTCGCAGAGGATTGAGCGGAGGGCAATACAAGCCTCTGAGTGTTGAGGATATCAATAAAATTCATGCAACCAGCCTGCGGGTTTTTTCCGAAATCGGCGTCCAGGTGAATTTCCCGGAAGCTTTAGAACTATTTAGAAAAGCCGGCGCAACGATTGACCGTGCCGCCCGCATTGCTAAATTCGATCCCAAGCTGGTTAAGGAGCTGATTGAACTGGCGCCGTCGGTGGTGCATCTGTACGGCAGAGCCGACAATGGCAGCCTGGACTGCGAAATCGGCGGCACCAAGGTTTATATGGGGACCGGCGGCACCGCCCTCAATGTTCTGGATCCCGGGGAAAACAAGGCACGGCGCTCAGGGTTGGAAGATATCAAAAAAATGGCCCGCCTGGTTGATGCCCTGGATAACATCCATTTTTACATGCTGAACGTGTTCCCGAATGACCTTCCGGTGGAACAGGTGGATGTAAACCGGTTTGGCGCGGCCCTCAATCGTACACGCAAGCACATTATGGGCGGTGTTTATACGGTGGAAGGGGTGAAAAATGTCATCCGTATGGCCGAGATTATCGCCGGTTCCCCCGAAAAGCTCAGGCAGCGCCCCTTTATATCAATGGTAGCATGTAACATCAGTCCTTTTAAACTTGATCAAAGCTATGGTCAACTTGCCATGGAGGTTGCCAAGCACGGGATACCTGTGGTCGTACCGGCAGAGCCGCTTTGCGGTGCTACCGCTCCCGTTACCTTGGCCGGCAATCTGGTCGTGCTGAACGTGGATACTCTAATCGGTGTTATGCTCACCCAATTGGTTAACCCGGGCACTCCGGTACTATACGGGAGTGTAGCTTCGATTACCGATATGCGAGACATGAAGTACTTATCAGGCGCCATCGAAATGGGCCTGTTGAATGCCGCTGCAGCCCAGATGGCCCACTTTTACAACCTTCCCTTATATTCCACAGCAGGCATGTCTGATTCCAAAATAAATGATACCCAGGCCGGTTATGAATCGGCTTTGACCGGTTTGTTGGTAGCACTGGCCGGCGGCAACTTTATTCATGACGCCGCCGGTTTTATTGAGTTTTGCATGACCGCTTCATACGACAAGCTGGTAATAGACAATGAAATTATAGGGATGGTTATGCGGGCTGTGGAAGGAATCCAGGTAAACGATGAAACCCTGGCTTTCGATGTTTTGAAGAAAGCGGGGCCGGGCGGCCATTTTGTTTCCAACCGCCATACGCGCAAATTTATGCGCACCGAACTGTATCAGCCTCAGCTTAGTGACAGGAATAACCGGCAAGACTGGGAAAGAGAAGGTGCCAAATCAGCCCAGGCTCGAGCGACAGAAATAGTCGAAAAAATTCTGGCAAAGCCTGAAACACCTGTTCTTTCTTCTGAAATACGCACCGAGATCCGCAAAGAGATCCCCGGGCTGCAAGATGGTATAATGTAAAAAGGTGATGGAGGTAAGCGTTTATGATCATCATTGGGGAGAAAATTAACGCCACCCTTGATGCCGTAAAAACAATAATATTAAATCGTGATACCAAAAGTCTTTTAGATCTAACCCAAAAGCAGGTGGCTGCCGGCGCCGATTATATTGATGTGAATATAGGCACCGGCGTGGGATCACGGGAAGATGAAATTCGATCTATCAAATGGGCGATAGAGAGTATTCAAGGCCAAATCGCAACACCGCTTTGCATTGATAGTGCCGATCCAAGGGTGATTGCAAGCGGCCTTGAAATTTTAAACGGCAAACCTTCTATGATCAATTCGGCCAAAGCCGAGAAGCACAACCTGGAGGCGGTGGTACCGCTTGCCGCCCAACATGATTCATTATTAGTTGCCCTGGCCATGGACGAAGACGGCATTGCAAATACGGTAGATGGCCGGCTGCGAGCGTGTGAAAAAATTTGTAACGCCTGCCAAAAGTGCGGCGTTCCGATTGAAAATCTTTATATAGATCCTTTGGTTATGCCGATCAGCACCGATATAAACTCAGGATTGGTCACCCTTGAAACCATTGTCGCCATTAAGAAAAGATTTCCCGGTGCTAAAACAGTGACCGGCCTTTCAAATGTTTCTTACGGTCTGCCTCAACGAAGCAGGCTCAATATAGCTTTTTTGCACATGTGCATCTTTGCAGGGCTTGATGCCGCCATTGTCGATCCTTTGGATGAAGAATTGATGGCAGCGATAAAAACCGGAGAAGTCTTGGCCGGCAAGGATCGTTACTGCCGGCGGTACATGCGGGCCTTTAGAAAGTAAATTTAAGGAGGATATAGTGACTGAATTATTCAGGCAGGGGGTATTGGTAAAGCCTTATGAGCGCTTAAGCCGTGATCAGTTGCAATGGCTGGATCAAGCATCATTGGATATACTATCTGATCCGGGCATTTGGTGCTATAGCGAGCGGGCGGCAACTCTTTTCAAAGAGCATGGTGCGCGTGTATGGGAAGAAGACGGTTCCGGAGCACCGTGCTGGCGCGTAAGCTTTCAATCCGGGTTTATCAAGGAAGCCGTTGCCCAGGCGCCTTCGCGTTTTGTGCTTGGTGCCCGCATACCGGAAAATCGCCTGCGTATCGACGCTGAAATTCCCAGAGTTTATTTTGGAACAGGGTCGGAAGCCAATATATGGCTCGACACCGCGATGGAGGACTTTGTCAGCAAAACAGACAGCAGCGTTGAAGTAAAAGTGCCCCGCTACACCGAGCGGCGGGGCAGCACGGCTTTGCTGAGCCGGGCGGCACACCTTTGCGATAAACTCGAGCACCTGGATTTCTTTATTCGACCGCTCAATATCCAGGACCCTGAGATTACCTCCGACAACCATGATGTCAATAAATTTTTCGCAAGCTTAAATAATATCACCAAGCATGTTCAGGCCGGCCTGACCAGCTTATCGAGTTTAGGTGATGTGATTAAAATGGCCCAGATCATTGCCGGGGGCCAAGAGGCCTTAAGAGACAACCCTGTGGTTTCGTTTATCGCCTGTGTGTTTAAAAGCCCGCTGCAGATCGTAGATGACACGGCTGCAAAAGTCTTTGCCATTGTAGAAGCCGGACTGCCGCTGGTCATTTCGTCTTCACCCCAGGGCGGTTCATCCGCCCACATTCAGGAAGCCGGCATGGTTGCCCAGATTAACGCAGAAATTCTGGCCGGTATCGCGCTTACCCAGCTAATCAGACCCGGAGCACCGGTTCTTTACGGGAGTGTTCCGGTTCGGGCGCGATTGGACGATCTGCATGATCTCTACGGATGTCCGGAGTTCAATCAGTACAATATCGACTGTGTGCAACTGGCGCGCTACTATAATATTCCCTGTTATTCCACCGCCGGGGTCGGCGATGCCAAAGTACCCGGCATGCAGGCCTTGTACGAGAAACTTCTCACCCATCTTTACATGGCCATGAGTGGGGCACAGTACATACATTACGCTTTCGGCCTGCTGGATCGAACCAATACTTTTTGTCCGGTTCAGGCGGTCCTTGACAATGAACAGATCGGCCAAATCAAGCATTGTTTGCAGGCGCCCAAAGTCGATCGCGAAGAGATCGAGGATGCGCTTAAAACGGTAAAGAAAGTGATGGCCTCGAAACACCGGCTTTTTGCACGTTTTGCGCGTAAAGCCATGCACCGCGGTGATATCTCCGCACCTTATCGTTTTGAAACCAAAGAACTGGAAGACCGTGTCATCGAGAATGCTTTGATTTACATGCAGACACTCGAAGCCCAGCCGGCCGATCACTTGGATCCGCAAATCCAGGAGAAGATTTTAAAAGAAATACCGGGGATACTGCCGAGCCTGGTGCAGCCATCAACTGCCGGGTGATGATAACGAATAACGCCTCATCGAGTTTTGACTCGATTAGAGTATAGAGATGCTGAGGGTAAAATGAACTAAAGTTACAAGTGCCTAAAGTTAAGGTGTCGCTTCGTTCCATCTATTCATACAAAGTTGACAGAATACCTTAACTTTAGTTCACTTTAGCTCAATTCAAACTTTAGGCACTTTTAACGGCTTTTGGCAGAGCCAGATATCTCTGACCGGCCCATAGGACTAAGTTTTTCAGGAATAAATAAAGGAGAGCAGATGACAGCACATGAACTTTTAGAAAAAATCGCCTTCAACGTCATCCAGGGAAGGGTGGAGGCTGAAGATGAAGGTTTCGATGAAGTACTGGAAGGCCAGCCGGTGGTTACCGAACTTGTCAACGAGGCCC
>JABMQM010000044.1 GCA_013203195.1 Desulfobacteraceae bacterium
CCGCTACGCTCAATCAAGATTCTTGCGGGGAATGCACTCGCTGTTGCAGTTCAATCTTCAAATCCCACATAGTCCGGGAACATTTTTACCTGCTGCAGAAACGGTTCAATTAGAAAAGACAATTGCTCGTTGTCATTGTTTTCAATATGAATAATGGCCATATCAGAGTATCCCTTTTCATAGAAATAAATATCAGCGCGACCCGCTTCAATTTTGTCGTCATGGGGATATTCGACAGCCAGCACCCTTATATCATCCGGCAGTTGATAAGCATTTTGAGACGCATCTTGAAGCTCATCTTCCGTCATAGACGCATGGGACACCCACATGCTGTTGGAATCCATTTCGACGTTTAGAACGTAAAGCTTATGTTCACGAACGGCGCTTTCTTTTAGGGCCCGGATTTTAGCTGTAATCCAGCGCGATGTTTTTTTAGTGTTATCTGTCAAAACCGTATTATGAAAGCGCGGTATGGCGATAAATAGGATTAAACTGATTAAAGAGATGACAACAATAATTTCAATGAGGGTGAAACCGCTGTTTTGTTTAAAATAACCCATAGATGTGTTTGGGAAGGTTAATGGAAACTATTCGATTTCCCAGCTATTAATATCCTGATTCTTATCTTCGCCGCTGGGGACGCCGTCGGCACCGTATGATATAATATCGTAATCGCCGTGCATGCCGGGAGACAGATAGACAAATTCGTTGCCCCAGGGATCGAGGGGAACCTTGCCTTTTTCAAGATATCCGCCTTTGTGCCATTTTCCGGCGAGGTTCCCGGTTTCCGGTTTTTCAACAAGCGCCTGCAGTCCCTGTTCGGTCTCCGGGTAATTGCCGTTGTCAAGCTTGTATAAGCTCAGTGCCGTTGCCAGGCCTTCAATCTGGATCTTTGCTTTAAGCTGTTTAGCCTCCTCGGGCCGTCCGATTATCCTGGGTACCAAAAGCCCGGCAAGTATCCCCAAAATAACAATCACAACCATTATCTCAATCAGAGTAAATCCTGAGCTTTCATTTAATTTCTTTATAGTTCGAGTCTTCATTCTTTCTCCATTTTTAAATTACATTATAAGCTGGTTCATTTCAAATAACGGAAGGCAGATGGAAAGGACAATAAAAAAAACAGCGACTCCCATTATCAATATTATTACCGGTCCGATTAGTGACGCCATGCTCATAATGGTCGTTTCGACTTCACGCTCAAAAACATCGGCGGTTTTATACAGCATGGTTTCCAGCCTACCACTCTGTTCGCCGATGCTAACCATCTGGATCGAAATGTCTGGAAATATCTTACTTTCAGCAAGTGCCGAACCTAGAGATTGGCCTTTGCCGACTTCTTTGGCGGCGTCTTCGATGGCATTGGCGATTAGTTCGTTTCCTACAATGTTTTTTACAATTTCAAGTGCGGTCAGCATGGAAACGCCGTTTTCAAGCAGGGAGCCGAGGGTTCGAGCAAAACGAGCCACTGCTAATTTTTTGACCAAAAGACCCGATCCCGGCAATAACAGCATGCTTTTATCAAGCAAGTACCGTCCCTTTGACGTATTTACAATGCTCCGCAGAGCGATCAGTATTGCTGCACCCAGGGCCAAAATAAGCCACCAGTATTTTTTGAAAAAAGCACTAATACTTATCAGAATTACCGTCGGAAGAGGGAGCATCTGATTCATATCGGCAAAGATTGAGGTTATGTTGGGAACTACAAATGTCAACAGCAGGTAGAGAACCAGCGCCCCAATAAAGGTCATCAGAATCGGATAAGCCAGTGCGGACTGGATACTTTGCTTCAGAGCCTGTTGTTTTTCAGTGATGTCCGCCAGCCGTTCCAGAACGATTTCGAGGGTACCTGATGTTTCACCGGCATGCACCATGTTCTCGTATAGCTCGGAAAAAGTCCTTGGATAAAGAGACAAAGATCGGGCGAAACTGTTTCCTTCTACAACGGAATCTTTGATCTTTGACATTTGCCTTTTAAGCACCTTGGAGCCGGTATGCTGAATGAGACTATCGATAGCCGAAACCAGCGGGATACCCGCGCCGACGAGGGTTGCCAGTTGTCGGGTCATCACGGCAACTTCAGCCGGCGTAACACGCTGAAAGTAGCGCGTAAATGAAAGCGTGCGGGATTCTTTTTTTGTGGGGGAATCATGGACTTCCTTGACAGCGACCGGAAAAGCCTTGAACGCGCGAATCTTTTGGCGGGCAATTATGGGACTTTCGGCGTCAATGATCCCCGAAGTAGTCTTGCCCTTTTGCGTCAGCGCTTTGTATTCATATACCGGCATAATCTTAACACGATATTAAGGAAGCTTCCTTATGTACGATCAATTAGGGTGGAGCAAAATTCAGTCTCAGAGCTTAGGTAAATGATATTATTCTCTTTTATACTATTTTTCAAGTCATAAAATCGCTTCACGATTTTATGACCTGCGGCTGCGCCGCTTAAATCGGGAACATCCTTTCTTTTGATACAAAATAATTTGTGGTATACTAAAATCCTAGTCAACGCTTTGACGATGCTTTTTTTACTCAACAATGGCGACAACGGTAAAATATATGATTATCCATGGAGCGGTTTAATAGCACCAACTCTCCAATCTCGGAAATAATTATGCTGGAAATACGTTTTCATGGACGCGGGGGTCAGGGTACCGTGGTGGCTTCGATCTTGCTGGCCAAGGCCTTTTTCGATGCCGGCTATTATGTACAGACCTTTCCGTTATTCGGTGTGGAAAGAAGAGGGGCGCCGGTGGAGGCTTATCTGCGGCTGGATAAAAAAAAGATCCTGATTCGCAGCAATATCTATACCCCTGACCATATTATTGTTCAGGACGTAAAATTGCTTGGCAGCATTGATGTCACCAGCGGGTTTAAGCCGGGCGGTACGATCTTGATCAACTCTAAGGAGATACCTGATAATCTTGAACCGTTTCCGGCTTTCGGCTGGCGGTTGTGGATGCCACCGGCATTGCCAAGGAGATCGTCCGGCAACAGACTATCTGAGGATTCAGGGTCGTTTCAAACATCTGACAGACGCTGATTTTAAGCAAATTCAGCAGATGGTGGATGAAGACTGGAACCTTTTGCTGCGCAAAATAGAGTGTTTTTCGAAAAACTAGTACCGCAATTGAGCGATAACGCTCAATGGAGGATCTTCAAATGGCCCCAAAGCCGAGCTATGAAGAATTGGAGAAAGAACTTGCAGAGCGTGATAGGACCGAGGAGGCGTTGCGGGAGAGTGAAAACCGTTACAGCACTCTTGCGGAGGCGAGCTTCGAAGGAGTATTGATTCATGACAAAGGCATCATTCTCGAAGCCAACAATAGATTCGCTGAAATGTTCGGATTCAGTATTGCCGAACTTATGAGAATCAATGCATTTGAACTGATCGCTCCTGAATACCGTGATGAAGTCCGCAAACGTGCTGCTGCTGAAGATGAAAGACCTTACGAGGCCCTCGGACTGAGAAAAGATTTGTCAACATTTCCAATGGAAATAAGGACCGCGCACATGCTGTACAAAAGCCGCAATGCGAGAGTAGTCGTCGTCCATGACATTACAGATCGTAAGCGGGCTGAAGAGGGGCTGCGCGAAAGTGAAGAAAAATACAGACTATTGATAAAAAATCTTCCCTGCATTGTGTGCCGGGGATACAAGGATTGGTCTGTTGAGTTATTGACAATAAGGTTGAAGTATTAACAGGCTATAATGTTGATGAATTTAATTCCCGCAAAATGAAGTGGTCAGATGTTGTTTTTAAAGAAGATTTTAAAGCTGCAAGACAAAGTTTTATTCAGGCCCTCAAAACGGATAAATCCTACATAAGGGAATATAGAATAAGGTCCAAAGCCAAAGATATCCTTTGGATTCAAGAAAGAGGATATATAGTTTGTGATAGCAAAGGCGAGATGGAATATATCAGCTGCGTCTTTTTTGATGTCACCGAAACCAAAAAACTTCAATCTCAAGTCCAACAGTCTCAAAAAATGGAATCCATCGGCACCTTGGCAGGGGGCATAGCCCATGATTTCAACAATATACTTTCGGCTGTGATCGGGTACACTGAAATAGCTCTGGATGAAACCGATCCAGATACATCACTGTATCAGAATTTGCAGCAAGTACTTAAAGCCGGCGAGCGCGCCAGTGATCTGGTACAGCAAATTCTGACATTCAGCCGGCAGACCGACCAGGAGCTGAAACCGATTCAAGTAAAAGTGATCATAAAGGAAGTCCTCAAGCTTCTTAGAGCGACCTTACCCGCCACCATCGAGATAAAACTGGATGTCTCGAGCGAATTCGCCGTACTGGCCGATCCGACCCAAATACATCAGGTGTTAATGAATATCTGCGCCAATGCCGGTCACGCCATGCAGGAAAAAGGCGGAACACTGGGGATCAGCCTGAACAATGTTGAACTTGATTCTTACTTTATGGCTAAACATCCGGAGATAAAACCCGGGCCTTATTTGCAACTGACTATAAGCGATACCGGTCACGGCATGCTTCCCGAGGTTCTGGAACGAATCTTTGATCCTTTTTTCACAACCAAGGAAAAAGGCGAAGGCACCGGTATGGGGCTTGCGGTAGTTCATGGCATAGTAAAAAGCCACAGTGGTACAATCACCGCTTACAGCGATCCGGGAAAAGGTTCTACTTTTAACATTTACCTCCCCGTGATTCGAAAAGATCCGGCATCTGAAATCCGGAAGAAAGAATTACTACCCACCGGAACCGAACACCTCCTTTTAGTTGACGACGAAGAAGCAATTGTAAATTCTGAAAAACAAGCACTTGAATCCCTGGGCTATAGGGTTGTTGCAAAAACCAGCAGCATTGAAGCCCTGGAATTGTTTAAGGCACAAAAAGACAGATTTGATCTTGTCATTACCGATATGACCATGCCCCAAATGACAGGTGAAAACTTGGCAAAAGAGCTAATGAAAATAAAGCCGGATATTCCGGTTATCCTCTGCACCGGGTTCAGCACCAAGATAGACGAAAAAAAAGCCATGGCTATAGGCATCAGAGCTTTTGTCTTAAAGCCGATTTTAAAACAAAAGATTGCCAGGGTAATTCGGGCGGTGCTTGACGGCTGATGGTGTACAACTCCAATTGAGCGAAAACGCTCTATTGAGAGTTGTCAGGGGTCAGCCGCCTACGCTGAAGCTACGTCGTGCCAAGGGGGTCGGGGGTCAGGAAAGAAATTTCATCTGAATTTTATAAAGCCAGTCTAAATGAGTTATACCTC
>JABMQM010000456.1 GCA_013203195.1 Desulfobacteraceae bacterium
CCCTCAAGGACTACTTCACCCCTTTCAAGTACATAGCAATGGTTAGCCACTTTGAGGGCGGCCTTAGCGTTCTGTTCCACAAGCAGTACCGTGGTTCCGGACGCGTTCAGTTTGCTAATTACATTAAATATTTCCCGTACTATCAAGGGGGCGATCCCCATGGAAGGCTCGTCCAAAAGGAGCAGTTCAGGCCGGCCCATCAGGGCACGGGCAATGGCCAGCATCTGCTGCTCACCGCCGGAAAGTGTTCCGGCAATCTGTTTGGAACGCTTTTCCAAAATGGGGAAAATCTGATAAATATGCTCGATTCTCTCATTGATCTCATCGCGGTTGCTGCGTTTAAAATAGTGATAAGCCCCCAGGCGGATATTATCCAAAACCGTCAGATGGCCAAAGAGCTGTCTGCCTTCCGGTACCTGGGAGATCCCTAAACCCACGATCCGGTGGGCCGGCATGCCGGCAATATCTTTCCCTTTGTATATAACACGACCCTCCTGTGCTTTAACAAGGCCGGAAATGTTTTTTAGCAGGGTCGATTTGCCGGCACCGTTGGCGCCAATGATGGAGACTACTTTTCCTTTGGGTATCTGAATTGAAACACCTTTAAGAACCCGAATACTGCCGTAAGAGGTCCTGAGCCCCTCAATGCTAAGCATATTAGGTTCCTCCGCCTAAATAGGCCTCAATGACCTTGGGATTATTGCGGATCTCTTCCGGCGGTCCTTCTGCAATTTTCTGGCCGTAATTCAGCACCACGATCTCATCCGAGACATTCATGACCACCTTCATATCATGTTCCACCAGCAAAACCGTTACCCCTTTGGCATTAATAGCCTTGATCAGAGAAGATGCCACGTAAGTTTCAGTCTCGTTGAGCCCGGCTGCGGGCTCGTCCAGGCAGACCAGCTCCGGTTCACTGGCAAGCGCCCGCCCGATCTCTAAGATCTTCTGCTCACCCAGCGGCAGGCTGTCAGCCGAATCATTACACTTGTCCGCCAGGCCGGTGAACCTCAAGATTTTCATGGCTCTTTCCTGAATCTCTTTTTCTTTTCGTCTGGCCCCCGGCAAGCAAAACCCCGCAGCTATAAAAGACGCCCGCACCCGGGTATGGCAGCCCAGCATAACATTTTCAAGAACCGACATATTACCAAACAGCTCAATCGTTTGAAAAGTTCTGGAAATACCTCTGTCTGCAATCTCGTGGGTTTTAAGGCTGCTGATAGGTTGCCCCTTAAACCTGACCGTCCCCTCGGTTGGAGCATAAAAGCCCGTAATGACGTTGAACAGCGTTGTTTTACCGGCCCCGTTAGGGCCGATAATAGCCTTGATGATGCCCCTTTTCACCGAAAAATCGGGTTTAAAGAGTGCCATCAACCCGCCAAACGCCTTGACCACCTTGTCTACTTCCAGAATATTTTCATTGCTGATATCATTCATGGGACTAATGTTTCCCGAGCCGTTTCTTCAGCATATCCGGTATACCCGCCAGTCCATCCGGTAAAAAAATTACGACCACGAGCAGTATGGCACCATAGACAATCACCTCAAACTCTTCAAAATAATGCAGCCACTCATAATTCAAAAAGGTAATAATGCAAGCCCCAATGACGGCACCCCAGAGGTTATGCATCCCACCCAGGGAAATCATGATTAAAAGCTTGATGGAAAAGAAAAGGTCAAATGTGGCTGGATTGATGAAATTAAGATAATGGGCATAAAGACTGCCGGCCAATGATGCCAACACCGCCGAGTAAACAAAAACCAATATTTTGTAGCCGGAGACATTAACTCCCATGGCATTGGCGGCCGTCTCACTGGAATGAATCGCCCTTAAGGCACGTCCCGCGCCTGACTGGATTATATTAACGCTAAAAATAAATGCGGCAAAAACAAAACCCCAGACAAGGTAAAAGTACTTTTCAGCTGAGTCAAAATCAAACCCAAAGATGCTCAGGCCCGGAATGCCGCTCATGCCGTCCGGGCCACCGGTCCACTCAGTTTCTTCATTGAAAACGATAAAAACAATTATCCCGAATGCCAGGGTTGCCATGGCAAGATAGTGGCCTTTTAGTTTTAGACAAGGAGCACCCACTATAAGGGCGACAGCAGCGGTAACTGATATACCGGCCAGCATGCATATCCAGGGATTCAAGCCGTAACGGGCGGTCAGAATCCCGGACACATAGGCACCGATACCATAAAAAGCTGCATGTCCCACCGATATCTGACCGGCATAGCCCATCAAAAGGCTGAGGCCGATGGTAATCAGGCTGTAAATTCCTGCAAATACCATGATATCGGTGTAGTGTTCTATGCCGGGAATTTGGCGTGCAACCAATGGAAAGATGATAATTAAGAAAGCGAAAGTGGAGATGGGGAGCTTGCCGATTCGTAACATGCTTAAAACCTTTTGATCTTGCTGACCTCTATATCACCAAAGATCCCGCTGGGCTTATAAAACAGAACGAACATAAGCACAATTAACGCAAAGGCGTCCTTATACCCGGAGGAAATCAGTCCGGCCCCCAAGGATTCGATGGCCCCCAGAATCAATCCGCCGATAACAGCGCCCGGAAAACTCCCCAGACCCCCCAGGACGGCGGCGCCGAATCCCTTTACCGCCAGCATGGCCCCGCGGTCGTATTCCATCAGGGATATGGGAGTCACGACGATACCCGCCACAGCCCCGATGGCGGCGGAAAGTGCAAAAGAGAGCAGAATCATCTGCTTGACATTGATGCCCACCAGGCTGGCGGCATCAGGGTTGTCGGCACAGGCACTCATGGCTTTTCCAAGAATAGTTTTTTCAAAAAATAGCGTCAGGACGATAACAGTGAGGATCAAAAAGCCGATGACCCAGAAATACTGGGGCTGGATAACAGCCCCCAGAAAATTGATGGGATTACGCCCGGAAAAGGCAGGGAGGTCATACGGGTCCTTGCCCCAAATAAACATGGCCGTGCCCTTGAGCAGAATGGAAGCCGCAATCGTTGCGATAATCAGGCTCAAAACCGTGGGCCGGCGGATGGGGCTGATGGCCAGCCGGTCCAGGAGCATTCCCACCAGGGTAACTATGATTATAGTCGCCGGAAAGGCCGCAATCAGGGGTAATCCCAGACCAACATGAAGCGAGATCATAGTCAACCCCCCCAGCATCACAAACTCTCCCTGGGCAAAGTTGATAATCTCGGTCACATTATAGATGATATTAAAACCGACGGCCACCATGGCGTAGATACTGCCCACGGTAATACCGGTGATCAAATATTGAAAAAGCTGGCCGGCCGGCGTAATTGTTTCCATTTAATATTCCGGTTAGTTTCCATCCATAAATGGCTATTTTTCCGATGAGCG
>JABMQM010000457.1 GCA_013203195.1 Desulfobacteraceae bacterium
CGGTAGTGCTGTTTCCTCTTTAGGGGAGGTGAGGACGATCGTGGAATTGAGGATATCATAGGCCGGCGACAGTTCAATTTTTCCTCCGCGTGTTATCAGTGAAAAGTTTTTCAGATGCATATCTTCATTTCCGATAAGGAAATTTACCAGCGTCAGCCGGAATAGTTTGATTTTCTCAACCATAGGAAACGTGCAAAATTGCTCTACAACGGAGGCAACTTTCTCCATGGAAGCATCGTATTTGGTTTCCCTTGAATAGCCCAGAAGCTGAGCAAAATCCTCGACTGCCAGCTTTTCCTTTCTTCCCTTCCGATCGAACCGTTTTATAAAATAAGTAAGGCTGCCGTCTTTTGAATAAATAAGTCCGTGAATCGGGACATCAATGCCTGCAGCTTCTGCCAGTCGCATGGACACATCTTCATTTTCCGGAATTTGCTCGAATTGAGGATTCTGGGGTTTCAAAATATAAGCACCACCGGTATCAACAATTTCAAACTCCCCTTTTTTAATATTCAGTCTCAAGCTGAGTTTCGGCTGAACTCCCTGGATTGACATTTTCGGCGCACGGGAGGCGGCCTCCCGGAGCTGCTCAGCAGCCGTGTAAGGGAGGACTTCAAGGTTTCTCAGGCGTCGATTCAGTTTCTTTAGACCCTCTTTAGAATATTTGCCTCTGCACTGGTGGTATGTTATTGGACAAATATTCATTCGACCTCTCGCACGGTAACCGCTCCTACCATATCTTCTCCAACTGCCATGAGTTGGCTGAACAGGTCGTTCCGGTCGATTTTATTTTGTCGTAGCAGTGCTTCCAGATTAAATCCTTCCGGCAGCAGTCCTTCGAAAAAAGGTGGGAACACATCGTATTCATGGGGTTCTTCCTGCACGGGCATCGTTAGTGAAACCGGCGGCCCGGAATAGCCGGATTCATAATAGAACCTGTAGCGGGTACCAGCTTCAATTTCTTCCAAAAGGCCGGCCTTGAGATTGTGAAGAAAAACTTCAGCCCTGCGCATTACCTGTTGCCTCGTATTGCTCCATGAGTGGGCTAACCATATTTACAGAGATATTCAGTGCATCCAAAACCTTGAGCAGAGTGATGAGCCGCACCGTCTCTTTGCCGTGTTCGATATCATAAATTACCGTTTTCCCGACACCGGCAATCATGGCAAGCCTATTCCTTGACAGACCCGCTTTTTTCCTATGGAATTGGACGATTGCACCGATTTGATCTGTGCGTCTACTATTAATGTTTACCATCATAAAAATAAATTTCGAGTTGGTTCAGTTAAAACGGTTTTTATTATTTTTAACATCATTTTTACTGGCATTACGGTAAAATGTCAAGTTTAAATATTCTGTGATTGGAAATATGAAAGTAAAAAGTATTTTTTACCGCTTAAACGGTAAAAATAGTTTTCAGGGGCCGAAATAATAGGTTTTCAAATGGAAGGAGGTTGTTTTTTGCTGCTTTGGCGGCAAAATTAAATTGCTAACGATTGTCAATTTCACGATACGTCAATATCCGCCCAGTGTTTTGCGAAGTATTCGCGATCGGAGGCGGGGTTGATTGTCAACTGCGATTTTTTATGCCTGTTCTCAAATTTATAACCTTGCGGGCATTGCTGCTGCCCCGTGAAATGCAAAAAAATATTTCGCTGAAGATCGCCTCTGCCGTTCAAGATAAAGCTTGAACTGTATATCGTTAGAATGTACCTTTACTAAATATTTTAAACTTGGAGGTTTTTATGCTTGATCCGAATTTGAACAATGAAGCTGCCGTAAGGTTTAAGCCATTTCTGGATGAAATATTAAACAACTACAAGGAAGAAATTCATTCCATCTATATTATTGGCAGTGCGCTGACAAAAGACTTTGACCCCGGGCAATCAGACATTAATTCGGTTTTTGTTTTAAATAGAATGGATTTGAAGTTTCTCGAGCTTGTAGCTCCTCTTGGAAAAAAGTACGGCAAAAAAAAAGTCGCCGCCCCCCTTGTTATGACCCCTGAATATATTATGAACTCCCTTGATGTCTTCCCCGTTGAATTTTTGAACATGAAACTGCTTCACAGTACCGTTTTCGGGCAAGATCTCTTTCAAGATCTGGAAATCAAACCTTCCAACCTCAGACTGCAATGTGAAAGAGAGCTAAAAGTCAGACTCATCGGCCTCCGTCAGGGCTATCTCTCTTCTTCCGGTGACGCCAAAGCGCTGCGAGAAATGTTTATCAATCTCTTTTCAGGGTATGCTCCGCTCTTTAGAGCTATCATCATGCTTATGGGCAAACAACCGCCTTTGGAGAATGAGGAAGTCCTGACCGTCCTCGAGGAGGTATCCGGCCTGAACACTGCTGTTTTTAAGACGGTTTTGAAAGAAAAAAAGCAAAAAGTAAAAAGCAGCCTAACGGTAGTCAACGCCATATTCAAAGACTATTATGAAGCCACTGAAAAACTGGGAAAGATCACGGATGAAATCAAAATATAAATTTGCGGCTTGCCTGGCAACACTCTTTGTATGCTTTGTGTTTGCATCTGTTTCCCATTCCGTGAGCGTTCCGGAAAAGCCTGACAAATATGTGGTCGATCTGGCAGGCATCGTCGACACGACTGTAGAGAATAGATTGAACGGATATTTGCAGGAACTGGAACAAAAAACAACAGCCCAGTTTGTTATCCTTACCATTAATAGTCTCGAAGGTGCATCAATCGAAGACGTTTCCATCAACATCGCCCATGACAAATGGAAACTGGGCAGCAAGGAGCAAGATAACGGTTTGCTGTTGCTGATCTCCGTTAAAGACAAAAAGTACAGAATCGAAGTCGGCTACGGACTGGAAGGCATACTGCCGGACAGTTTGGTCGGTAGTATCGGCCGTAAATTTATAATCCCTTTTTTCAGAAAGGGCGACTATTCAGGCGGCATTTATGCCGCATCCCTGGCGATGGCCAACGAGATCGCTACTGATGCGGGCATCAAAATAACCGGCATGCCGCAAGTTGAACAACGCGCTCGTCCGGCCGCAAAGGATCAGCCCGCCTCTCTGGCCGGAACGATAATGACCATAGTGGTTCTTCTTATTATGCTGCTGCTGTTTATCAAAAATCCCAGACTTTTTTTGTTTTTCCTTTTGGCGTCATCAATGGGCGGCAGAAGAGGATATGGGGGCGGAGGCTTCGGCGGCGGAGGCTTCGGAAGTTTCGGGGGCGGAGGCGGAGGCGGCTTCGGTGGGGGTGGCGCGTCGGGTGGATGGTAGTTAGTAACGGTTAACAAAAAAAGTAATTCTAAACCTGTGAATGTCTGCGTTTTCCTTATAGTTGCATAAAAAATGGAGGTACTATGTCAAAAAATCTGAAAATTATTCTGATAACTTTAGGAGCAATACTGCTGGTCGGTTTGATGTTCGCGGGCAAGCTCATCAGCGGTTATAACCAGGTCATCGCCATGGATGAAAATGTCAAAGGAAAATGGGCTCAGGTAGAAAATCAGCTCAAGCGAAGATACGATCTTATTCCGAACCTGGTTGAAACCGTCAAGGGATATGCCAAGCATGAAAAAGAGCTGTTCGAAAATATTGCCGAAGCAAGAACAAAGTATTTTCAGGCAAAAAATGTTAATGACAAAATTAAAGCTTCAAACCGTCTTGAAGGAGTACTTTCAAGGCTCCTGCTGCTGCAGGAAAGATATCCGGTTCTAAAGGCCAACGAATCGTTTCTCAAGCTTCAGGACAGCCTGGAAGGCACTGAAAACAGAATCGCGGTGGAACGCAAACGGTATAATGAATCCGTCCAGCTTTTGAATACTTTTGTTCGTACATTCTTCGGCAGGTTTTACGCCATGTTCGCAGGCGTCTCCAATGCCGATTACTATGAAGTGCCGGAGGCGCAGAAATCGGTCCCCAAGGTGAATTTCTAATAACTCGATAGAAAAATAAATTTGATTACAACGAGTTGTAGAATTTGCGAGACGTTATAGCAATTCTCAAAATGACGTTCCGGTTTCGCCGCCGGATAATTTCGTTTAGATCGGCAAATGCTCATAAATTGGAGGTAAAACAATGCAAAGGTTTAGACAAAAAATTGGAGTCTTGCTGGCAGGAGCTGTGCTTGGTTTGATCCTGTGTATGCCGGTTCTGTTATCTGCCCAGGATGAAGGCAGTAAGTCTCGGATTCCTGAAGGAGTGTATATAAAATTGACCAAAGATTTCTATGAAGCTTTAAAAAATGAAGGCTCCGGGGGCGCCAAAGTCTATACCAATGATCCCTCGGATGAATATTTAAAGCAGATCGCCATTTCCACTAAATTTATGGTTGAAACCAACCTGGAAATTTTAAAACAACAAGAAAGAATGAACCAAATGCTTAATTCTCTCTTAAAAGGCAAGAGAAAATAAAAAGACCGCTATGCTTGAGGAGCGCTACGCTTTAGGAGCGCTTCGCTTAAGGGGATAAAGTCTTTTTAGCAATACCCCTCAAGGCCGCCAGGCCGCTCCTCAAGCGTAGCACTCCTCAAACGGAGTGCTACTCAAACGAAGTGCTCTTCAAACAAAGTGCTCTTCAAGCGAAGCGCTCCTTTTTTATATGACTTTTGCGTATAATAATCTTAGAGGTTAGGTGACTGAACTATTACTCCCTTTTCACAAGCCCTTCACTGATTGCAGCGGCTTTCCCGGAATCCACATATGAAAGTATTTTCCCGACGGCATCTCCTTTCATATTGGAAAGAAGTTCAACCGCCAGGTTTTTGTTCAGTTTTTCAATCAAAACCGCTGCACTCTGCGGTTTCATGGCGGAATAAACCTTTATAAGGTGTTTCAGTTTCTTGGTCTCAACCGCCTTTTTACCGGCTATTTCCGATCTGATTTCATTCCTTAACTGCGTAAGTTTTTCAAGTTTATTGTTTAGCTCTTTCTGAATGGCAACAAGTTCGGCCTTCTTTTGAGCAAGTCTCTTTTCTTCTGCTGCCAGAGCGGCCTTTTTGGTATTAAGCAATTTCAGGTCGAGTTTGTCGTCTTGGCCGACTTGAGCATCCTTTTTGGCCGCCTCTTTTCAATCTTCTTGAATCTCGGCTGCGATAGCATCGGTCTCCATAAACATCGAACCTAAACCGACCTGGTATAGTAAAACAGAACCCAATATAAGTTTTACCGCGATCAAGAAGGTCAGCAAAATCTGTGTCGACAGCTTCATGCGCTTAAAGATTGAAAGAATCTTTTTCGGCAGCTTCATCTCTTTGCCTCCCTCCCAATTAGAACAATTTCATCTAAAGTTTTTTGTTCCTCTCTTATCGAGGTCTCTTTGTGCTTTTTATGCTGCATCTCCTTTAGCATCTCCAGAGCCTTTTTCTTTATCGATTTCTTTTTTAAAACCGCCTTTTGGGCCAGCACCTGCTTTTCCCCCTCTATGAGGCCGGCATGAGCGTTTTCAAGGCCTTCATCCAACCCGTGCAGGAATGCTTTATAGATTTGATACCTGGCGACATCGATCCCTTTAATACCTTCATCGATACATTCTGCGGCGGTCGCTACTTTTTTTTGGGACAACTTTTCAATTTCCTCTTCTATTCTTTTACATTCATTGCGGGCAACGGACAGATCTATCTGCGCCCTTTTCATCAGATAGCCTCTGTAATCAAGTATCTTATCAAGCCGAAAAGTGAATGGCTTCATTGCTTATTCTCACTCTTTTAAGCTTTTATAGTTCAGAGTTCAAAGGTTCAACGTTCCGGGTTCAATGGAACGCGGATAACACAGATTAAGACGGATCTACACAGATACAGATAAAATAAAATCCGTGAA
>JABMQM010000458.1 GCA_013203195.1 Desulfobacteraceae bacterium
CTCAGATTTTCAGGCAGACCGGTAAGCCTGCTTTACCGGCTGTGGCGCTGTTTAATCCCACATCCAGCCACTCCCATAATTAAGAGTGCATGAGACTGATATATGAAGTAACAATCACACAGGAGGGCGGTAATGTCAGAAAAGGATCAGGAAAGATCTTCTTCCGCAATTGGATGGGGCATTGCTAAGGCAATTGCTGTAATAGGCATAGGGCTGAGTCTATTCCAATTGTACACGGCAGGCATAATTGCCATGACCGCTATGAGGCATCGATCTGTCTTTTTGACCTGTATTCTTGTCTTGGCATTTTTGACAAAACCCCTTTATAAAGGCGCCAAAAAAGACCGCCTGAATGCTGCACTATGTGTTGATCTGATCTTGGTGGCACTGAGTGTAGCAATCGGGGCCTATATTTTTATTGATCTCAATGGCATCTTTGAGCGACAGGGGGACTGGAGTCAATGGGACATAACAGTAGGAATTGTTTATGTGCTGCTGGTCCTTGAAGCCACGCGGCGTGTGATTGGTCTTAATTTGACGTTTATCGCGTTCATGTTTCTTTTGTTTGGTTATTTTGGACCGTACATGCCCGAGCTGCTTGTCCACAAAGGCTACTCTATAGAAAGGATGGCGACCACGCTATCCCTTACGACAGAGGGTATATTTGGTTTGCCCACAGGAGTTGCAGCAACTTTTGTGTTTATCTTCATCTTATTCGGGTCATTTTTAGAAAAGACAGGGGCAGGCAATTTTTTCATCAACCTATCATATTCCATCACGGGACAATTTTCAGGGGGCCCTGCAAAAACCGCGGTTATTGCGAGCGGATTTATGGGGTCTGTTGCAGGAAGCGCAATCGCCAATGTTGTGGCCACCGGGTCCTTTACCATCCCCATGATGAAAAAGATCGGCTATAAGCCCCACGTGGCCGCGGCAGTGGAAGCGGCTGCTTCCACGGGGGGCCAGTTAATGCCCCCGATCATGGGGGCCGGGGCCTTTCTTATGGCCGAATTTACTCAGACACCTTATCTTGAAATCGTTAAGATTGCTTTTATCCCTGCTGTCCTTTATTTCTTCTCTGTCATTCTTTTCGTCCATCTTGAGGCCCACAAGGAAGGGATTTGGGGACTGCCTAAAAAGGATTTGCCCAAACTTGGAGAGACCATCAAAAAAGGCATTCATTTCATCATCCCTGTTGCCATCCTCATTACTGTGCTCATCATGAACTATAGCCCTATGATGGCAGGTTTCATCGCAATCATATGCGTCTATTTTACAGCGCTTACCCGGAAAGAGTCTCGCATCTCCTTTAAAACCCTTCTCAAAACCCTGGAACAGGGCGCGCGTAATGCCGTTGTAGTTGCCGTGGCCTGTGCCGCAGCGGGTATTATCGTGGGAGTTGTAAATCTAACAGGGACAGGACTTCGCTTTTCTTCCTTGATTGTTTCTCTTTCTCATGGAATCCCGCTTTTGGCCTTAGGACTTGTTGCAGTGACCTCTTTACTTTTAGGAATGGGGTTGCCTGTAACGGCCTCTTACATCGTTTTAGTCATTTTGGCAGGTCCCGGCCTCATGGATCTGGGAATGCCGCTCCTTACAGCCCATATGATTGTCTTCTGGTATAGCCAGGATGCCAATATAACGCCCCCTGTTGCCCTGGAATCTTTTGCAGCTTCAGGAATTGCAGGATCAAGCCCTATGAAGACGGCTTTTACCTCCTGGAAACTGGCCAAAGGGCTTTATATAATGCCGGTAATTATGGCCTATCATCATCCCTTCCTTTTAAACGGGTCTGTCGGGGAAGTGATTCATATAATATTCCTCAGCATTTGCGCAATTATAGCCTTTGTTGTCTGTCTGGAACGTTATTTTTTCTCACATCTCACTTGGCTGGAAACCATCCTGTGGGGAGGGTCCGCCATTTTACTTATCTGGCCCAATAAAACTTATAGTTATATCGGGCTCATTTTATTCATTGTCCTTGTGGCCTACCAGATCTTATCGAAAAAGAGAAAATCGAGAACAAAATCTCTTGCCACTGACTCAGCTAAGTCCTTACGAACAGAAATGGATTAGGCCCTTGAACTCAAAAAATGTAACAGTTAAATGATTCTTCAACTTTTAGACACTAATAAAAATAAGGAGTTAAAACCATGAAAACACAACTTTTTAAAAACTGGTGGTTAATTCTAATAAAAGGAATTATCCTGATCATTCTTTCATTTGTTGTATTCAGGCATCCGGTTGGCGCTTTAGTCGGCGTAGCCTTGTACATCGGTATTGCATTGTTGCTCACCGGTATCGTTTTGATCACCACCTCCATTGCAGCACACAGATCAATGGAAAACTGGGGCTGGAAACTTGCTGAAGGGGTTCTCGACACCCTGTTCGGACTTTTGCTCCTGGCCAATCCGGGAGTGACTGCGGTAGTGTTACCTTTCATTGTAGGTTTCTGGGTATTATTTTACGGCATCATGTTGTTTGTCGATTCTTTCGGGATAAAAAAAGCAGGCTTAAAAGGATGGTGGATCCAGCTTATTACCGGCATCCTGACAGTTATTATTGGTTACACCATAACCTTCAATCCCGTTGCCGGAATACTGACCATAACCATGTTCATGGGAATAGCCATACTGCTGTTTGGTATTTACAATGTGGTATTGGCGTTTGGTCTTAAAAAATTTCACGAATCCGTTGGCAATGAATAATAAGAGACCTTTGAAAAATATGTTTCAAGTCATTGCGAGTCCCACTTCAGGCGGGACGTGGCAATCTAAATATTTTCATATAGTTAGAGCCGCCCTGGTGCGATGTAATCTGTTGGTACTTTTATTTCTGCTGGAATAACTAACTGGGTTTTTATTGCCATATTTAGAAATTTAGGTCTGGGCCAGGGATTGCTTCGCTTCACTCTCAATGACAAAAGGGGTGTTTTTCAGCGGACCTTTTACGGAAGTGGCTGCATGGCAACTTTGAAAAATAACCAGAACAAAAGGAGGGCAAGTTATGTTTCATTGGTTTGTAACAACGCTTCAGCACCATCCGGAGCTTGCCATTTTTTTGACGCTCGCCATTGGTTATTGGATCGGCAACTTAAAAATCGGTAACTTCAGTCTTGGCTCGGTGACGGGCGTGCTGCTGGCAGGTGTGCTTGTCGGGCAGATGGACATTACGATCTCGGAAAACGTTAAGTCAGTATTCTTCCTATTGTTCCTTTTCGCCGTCGGCTACGGTGTCGGACCACAGTTCGTGCGCGGTATAGCCACTAACGGCGCTCCGCAGGCACTCTTCGCTGTTGTCATCTGCTTCATCTGCCTGGCCGCGGCCTACATTGCTATCAAAGTGGCAGGCTACGACGTCGGTTTTGGCGCCGGTCTGTTCGCCGGCTCACAAACCATTTCCGCATCGATCGGGCTTGCCACCGACGCAATCAACCGATTAGGCCTGCCCGCCGATAAGGCAAAGGAGATGCTCAACCAGATTCCGGTTGCTTACGCCGTGTGCTATATCTGGGGCACGATCGGGACCGGCTGGATACTCTCAAAGATCGGACCTAAGCTTCTTCGGATCGATCTCGTAGCTGAGTGTAAAAAGTATAAGGCCGAGATGTCCTCAGGTGAACCGGAGACCGGCATGGGCTCAGTTTGGCATGCAATCACTATGCGCGCCTATCAGATCGCCGCGGACGGAAAAACGGTCGGTATGACCGTTGCCGAAGCCGAGACCTTTATCCCTGACA
>JABMQM010000459.1 GCA_013203195.1 Desulfobacteraceae bacterium
TTAAAACTCTTTTCTCTTGCTTTCCTTTTGAAACCGTTCAAAGGTTCAAAGGTTCAGAAGAAAGGTAACCCTGATCGGTAAGTACTGAACCTGTGAACGCTTACCCCATTTTTTTTTAGTTATAAGAGAACTTTTTCATGAAAAAGAACATACTCGTAGTAGATGATAACCCGCAGATGTTGGGGTTAATAGCAGACCTGTTGGAGGATGAAGGCCATCAGGTACGTACCGCTGAAAATGGTCTCTCTGCTCTGGATATACTTATTTCTTTTATTCCCGACATAATGTTTATCGATCTTGTAATGCCAAAAATCGGCGGGGACAAACTGTGCAAGATTATACGCAAAATGCAGCACTTGCAGAATTGTTACCTGGTAATCGTCTCGGCCGCAGCGGCTGAAATGGATTTTGACTATGCTGAAATCGGAGCCGATGCATGCATTGCCAAAGGACCTATCGGATCGATCATTGGACATGTTTTAGCAGCGGTAAGAGATTCGGATTCTCTTTTAAGGGGCGAAAAGCCAAAATCGATTAAAGGCTTTGATGCTGTACATCTCAGGCAGATGACCAAGGAGCTGCTCTCTCAAAATAGGCACTGGGAGGCCATCTTAGACAGTATGCGCGAAGGTATTCTGGAAACCTTTGAAGACAGGATCGTGTATGTGAATTCAGCCGCACTCTCTTTATTCGGAACATCCCTGGAAGATCTCCTGTCAGCCTATCTACCGGATATATTTGATAATATTGTTAGCTTGCAGGTAGAAAAGCTGATGAAATCAAGAGCTGATGAATCTTTTGAGATTGGTTACAGCAAGGCGATTAAAATCAACAATAAACTCGTTACTCTTAAGAAGCTGCCTGTTAGAGGAGAATCATCCACCAGCATAATCATGATAACGGATGTGACCGAACGCCTAAAAGCGGAAGAGGAGCTCAGAAAAGCTCATGACGAGTTAGAGCTGCGTGTTGAGCAACGCACCGCCGAACTGGTCCAGGCCAATGAAAAACTTAAACGGAAAATCCAAGAACACGAGCAAGCACAAGAGGCACTGCAAGAGAGTAAGGAGCGGTTCAGAGAGTTGGCCGAATTATTACCGGAAACCATTTTTGAAATGGATATCAACGGCAATCTTACGTTTGTAAATCGTAAGGCATTCGATCATTTCGGTTACACGCAGCAGGATTTTGATCAAGGTTTAAAGGGCCTTGAATTGTTTCATCCCGACGATCGATCCATAGCCATGAAAAATACTAAAAAGATCATGAGTGGTGAAAATATAGGACTTAATGAGTACACGGCAATGAAAAAAGACAAAAGCACTTTTCCTGCGTTGATCCATTCAACCGCTATCTGCCGCGACGAAAAACCGGTTGGTTTGAGAGGGTTCATCATTGATATTACAGAAACAAAACGACTGGAAGCCCAACTGCAGCATGCCCATAAAATGGAAGCCATAGGTACACTCACGGGTGGTATCGCCCATGACTTCAATAATATCCTGGGAATCATTATCGGCAATACGGAGTTAGCATTGGATGATGTTCCGGAATGGAACCCGGCTCATTTCAATCTTGAAGAAATTAAAATAGCCGGCCTGCGTGCAAAAGATATAGTCAGACAGCTTCTTGGATTCGCTCACAAAACAGACCAAAAGCTAATACCGATAAAACTCGTCCCAGTCATCAGAGACTCACTCAAGTTTTTACGAGCGACACTTCCAACAAGTGTTACCTTTCGTCAGAACATACAGGTTTCAGCAGACACTGTGCTTGCAAACTCGACTCAAATCCATCAGATAATGCTTAATTTGTATACCAATGCTGCGCATGCCATGGAGGAAACGGGAGGCACTCTTGAAATATCAATGCAAAACCTGGTTTTGGACAATAATTCAGCCGATATTTACCCTGACCTGTCCCCAGGCTACTATGTCGTAATGAAAGTAAGCGATACAGGGCAAGGAATAAGCCCTGAAATCAAGGACCGGATCTTTGATCCTTATTTTACGACAAAAGAAATGGGCAAAGGTTCTGGTATGGGGTTGTCAGTGGTACATGGTATTCTCCAAAGCCATCAAGGCGCAATTTCAGTTGACAGTGAACCTGGGAAAGGTACTACATTTACCGTTTTTTTTCCTGTGATTGAAGAAGAAGCTGTAATTGAATCAAAAAGTGTTGACAAATTTCCTACTGGAAATGAAAGGATACTTTTTATTGATGATGAAAAATCCATAGTAAATATGGCGCAAAAAATGCTGGAGCGACTCGGGTATCAGGTGGAAACCAAAAAAAATCCCGTTGATGCTCTTGAATTGTTTCACTCCAAACCGGACTGGTTTGATCTGGTCGTCACTGACATGACCATGCCTTATATGACTGGTGATAAACTCGTAGAGCAAATTTTGAA
>JABMQM010000460.1 GCA_013203195.1 Desulfobacteraceae bacterium
GAACGAGGCTATACATGTAGTATGAAGAGTGTCTGTAAAAATAATACAAAGCAGAAGATGGGACTTTTTACGACGCCATCACTAATTGATCCATGGATATGTTTTCATATGATTTCTTATCCGCTTAAGAAATGAGGCAATTCTTATGCCAAAAGTAATTTAAAAGTTATTAGTGAGTGCATAACAATTTGTAAAAACAAAGAATATTTGCATCTATTTGCTTTCCTGAAAAGGAAGAAGAATTACCTCCTGCCACAGCAAATGACAAAATGGATACTAACTATCCACCTGAGATGCTTCATTCTAAAGACTGGATACTTTTTATCCACACTTCCTATATAATGTTGCTAAAAAGTGAAATTCGGTTCTTTATTTAGCA
The DNA here is from genome assembly GCA_013203195.1 of Desulfobacteraceae bacterium. GTDB lineage: Bacteria > Desulfobacterota > Desulfobacteria > Desulfobacterales > UBA11574 > Desulfatibia_A. Next base: position 380 of record JABMQM010000460.1, read on the forward strand.
AAACAAATAAAATATAATCAATTAGTTAGTGATGTTCGGTCGGGGCTTGGCATAACGCTTGCAATACCACTGCGTAGCACACCAAAAAACAAATGGAAGCATGATGTTTACCTATGACAATAATTACAACGAGCTTAATAAATAATACCGGCCGGAGCCCTTGCAAGCTATGTGACCTTCGGGCTGCGACGGCAAAATCAATAAAAGGAGATATGAACAATGGATACAATTAAAAGAATTAGCTTGGCACATGTGTTGGCAGTTGCCACTTTGGTAATAGTAATGGGTTTGGCTTTAGAAGCCAGCGCTTACAAATCAAAAACGGACCGGAAAAATAGTGTCAGCGTGGACGTTAAGCCGGTGCAGTTAGCCCCCGGCCGGTCTGTGAAATTCGAAGTCCGCATGAGTACTCACTCGGTTGAACTGGATCAGGATGTCGTTGCATCATCTACCCTAAAAGATAATAATGGGCGTGAGTACCGCCCGGTGGGCTGGAACGGGTCTCCGCCCGGCGGCCATCATCGCAAGGGGGTTCTGGAATTCCCGGCGCTGGAAGGCGGACCCAAAGCGGTCACGCTTGTTATCAGAGATATCTCCAATGTTCCGGAGAGAATCTTCGCGTGGGACGTGGAGCGTTAGGTTATAAAAGTTGAAGAGTTTACTTCGTTCCCAAGCCTTTGCTTGGGAGCGAAGTCGAAAGAGGAGGCTGAACAATGGAAAAAGACGCCCAAGAAACCGGAAAGAAGTTGCCTTCAGACGCAACCGTTACCGTGACTTTGCCGATAGTCGGGATGAGTTGCGCATCCTGTGCAGCAACCATTGAAAAGGCCCTTACAACTGTTGAAGGAATATCCGCAGCAGCCGTGAATTTTGCTTCTGAGAAGGCCAAGGTCACCTATGACCCGTCATGGGTGCAAGCGTCGGATATGGCAAAGACGGTGGAATCGGCCGGCTATGCCGTCTTGGGTGCACGCGAGAAGACCACGTTTAAGATCGGAGGTATGAGCTGCGCCGCCTGCGCAATGAAGATTGAAAAGAACCTCGCTAACCTGAAAGGCGTGGTGGAGGCGGGGGTGAACTTCGCTTCTCAAACGGCTACGGTAAAATATGACAGCCTTCTGGTCGGGCCGGAAGTTGTTGAAAAGGTTATTCAAGATACCGGCTATGAGGTTATCAAATCATCCGGGGAGAAGACCGTAAAATTCAAGGTCATAGGCATGGGGTCGGATCACTGCGCCGGAGTTGTCAAAAAGGCGGTGGAGAGATTGGAGGGCGTAAAAGATGTTGAAACAAACTATCCCAATTCCTATGCCATAGTTACTTATGATGAAAGCAGGCTGAGCGCCAGACATATAATCAGGGCCATCTCCGCTTCAGGTTATCGGCCGGAACTAATCGAGGCCGGAGAAGATGCTGCGGATGTAGAGAAAGAAGCCCGGGAGAAGGAAATCCGAACACTCAAAAATAAGTTTATCTGGGCGGCCTTTTTTGCCTTTCCTATTTTCTATGTGGCCATGGTGGAGATGGTAAACGAGAGCCTTATACCCGGGTTTTTAAATCCATCGCATTTCCCGATTAGTTTTGCTCTTTTCCAGATTATTTTTTCCATCCCCGTTATAATCGTAGGATGGAATTTCTACCGCAACGGGTTCCCGAATCTCTTCAGGGGCACGCCCAATATGGACTCGCTTATCGGACTGGGAACAGGGGCTGCCTATCTTTACAGTTTTTATGCCGCCGCTCTGGTAGTCCTTGGCCAAGACCCTGCCGGAAAGTATGTGAAAAGCCTTTATTTTGAAACAGCGGCGGTCATCATAGCCCTCATCCTGCTGGGCAAATATCTGGAAGCTGTCAGCAAAGGCAAAACCTCGGAGGCGATTAAGAAGCTGATGGGCCTTGCCCCGAAGACAGCCATTATTGAAGTGGACGGCGTTGAAGAAGAGGTGCCGGTTTCCGAGATGCAGGCCGGTGACGTTGTTATTGTCAAACCCGGAGAGAAGATACCTGTTGATGGCGAAGTCATCGAGGGGAGAACCGCCGTGGATGAATCTATGCTGACGGGAGAAAGCATCCCGGTAGAGAAGAATCCCGGATCGAAGGTAGCAGCGGCGACGCTGAACAAGACCGGCTCCATCAAGTTTAGGGCCGAGAAAGTGGGCAAGGATACGGCCCTGGCTCAGATTATCAAGCTGGTTGAGGATGCCCAGGGCTCAAAGGCGCCCATTGCCCGTCTGGCAGACATCGTGGCCGGTTATTTCACCTGGGGGGTCATGGGAGCCGCTCTGTTGGCTGCTGTTATCTGGTCCCTTGCCGGTATGGCTTTCGGAATTGCACTGCCCGGCGGAACCTTTATCTTCACACTGACGGTGGTGATAGCCGTTCTTATTATCGCCTGCCCCTGTGCGCTGGGCCTTGCTACGCCCACATCCATTATGGTGGGAACCGGCAAAGGGGCCGAACTCGGCATTCTGATCAAGGACGCCGAAGCGCTGGAAAATTTCCGTAAAATTAATTTTGTGGTCTTCGATAAAACCGGGACGCTTACGGAGGGCAAACCTAAAGTTACGGATATTATTGCCTTTAATGATCATAAGGAAGAGGATATTTTGAGGATTGCCGCCAGCGGCGAAAAAAAATCGGAACACCCCCTGGCCGAAGCTATCGTCAATGAGGCTGTGGCGAGAAAGCTGAAGCTTGTTGATGTGGCTGACTTTAATGCTATCCCCGGTCACGGGATAGAGATAACCATTGATAAATCAACAATATTCCTAGGTAATAGGAAATTAATGGATGATAAAAAGATTGATTTGCAAAGCGCCGACAATGAGGCCAGCCGTCTGGCTGATGAAGGCAAAACCCCCATGTTTGTCGCCAAAGATAAGTCTTTGATGGGGATTATCGCAGTGGCGGATGTATTGAAAACCGGTAGTGTCAGGGCGGTAAAAGAGCTGCACGCATTGGGTATAAAAGTGGCCATGCTCACAGGCGATAACAGGAGAACGGCCGAGGCGATCGCCAAGACTGCGGGCATTGACCGCGTCCTGGCCGAAGTCCTGCCGGCAGACAAATCAAGAGAAGTGAAAAAACTCCAGGACGAAGGATATAAAGTGGCCATGGTGGGGGACGGGATCAACGACGCCCCTGCGCTGACGCAGTCCGATGTAGGGGTGGCCATCGGCGCAGGCACGGACGTGGCCATGGAATCGGCCAAGATTGTTCTGATGAAAAGCGATCTTCTCGACGTGGTCAAGGCGTATAAATTAAGCGCCGCTACTATACGAAATATCAAACAGAATCTTTTCTGGGCTTTTGGTTACAACGCCATCGGAATTCCGATTGCAGCAGGGGTGCTTTATCCGTTCTACGGCTTTCTCCTGAATCCTGCAATAGCCGCGGCGGCAATGGCCCTTTCATCCATATCCGTGCTTTCCAATGCCCTGAGATTAAAAAGAGTCAGATTGTAAACAAGTAGCTCTGGCAAAAGCCAAGTCGGATATTTATTAACCATCCGGATCGTCTTTGATCATAAAACCGTATACTAATTACTCATCTGCAAGTATTGCTGCTTCTATAAATTATTCCTTCTAAAGTCTTTTCAACCCGTAAAACTATTTAAATTAGACAGTTAAATAAAATTGAAAAAACTTGGCACGGCCTTTGCGATATATAGTTTTAAAAGTAAAAAAAACTCCATAAGGAGGTAACGAAATGAAAAGATATGTGAGATTGATAATAACGGCTGTATTAATTTTGGTTGTAGCTGGATTTGGCTATAAGCTTTTTGTGGGGACGGACCAAGCCAGCGCCTGCGGCGTGGGAGCTCAGGGCGGCGAAAACTATGTGCCGCAGTGGCGTGACTCAGGGGATCCGGTCGCCCGGAGGCCTTTTTTAACCAAAGAGCAGGTCGTTGAGGTTGTGGTCAAGCATGTTAAAAAGTTGAATCCCAACTTGGAAGTCGGACGGATTAACGATGCCGGCAGTTTTTTTGAGGCGGAAATCCTTTCCAAAGACAAAGAAGTTGTCCAGCTTGTGGGAGTGGATAAAGAGTCCGGCAAACTGATGCTCATAAATTAGCCGGTTGCCGGTACGATCCATGAACAAACTCACAATAGAATTTTAATATTTAAGTCGGTTTTTCATAACTCTTAAACCTATGAAAGGAAATTAGCATGAAAACTAAAACTATTATCTTATCAGCAGTAATTGTCATTGCATTAGCCATTGGAATCACAGCATACGCCCATGGCCCTGGTGGGGACTCCCGAGGAGGTTTCGGTATGGGCGGCAATGAATATGCAATGATGGGCGGAGGCGGAATGATGAGCGGATACGGGGCAGGACAAGGTATGATGGACTGGTACGGACGCAGTGATAGGAATCAATACGGCCGGGATACACGGGACCGGGACAGGTGGAGTCCGCGAACCTATGGTCAGGACCGTCCAAATTCCAGGACTGCAATAGAATCATTGAGAAACCAGATACAGGAAAAAAGACGCGAGCTGTCTTCTTTGTTTCGTTCCGATAACGCCGATAAAACCCTGATGGAAAGGAAAGTCGAGGAGCTTGACAATCTTGAAAGGTACCTGGACCAAAAGATTTCCTCCCGTGATACCCA
>JABMQM010000461.1 GCA_013203195.1 Desulfobacteraceae bacterium
CGACTTTTTCACGGGTCTCTCTATAAATTGCGTCCGTGGACCAAACAAGACCTTCATGAAAAGAAAGGTCGTTATCTATTAAGGCATTTTTTGTTTTTTCCAAAATTTGACCTGACGGATAAGCCAGGTTATTCCCATCGTCTCTGTAATGCCGCGATGTGCCTTCATCAATGACGGCACCGGTGGCGACAATAATATCTCCGATTTTAACCTTTTTAGAGACGGCCCCGCACCAACCGAAAAAGATAATTTTACGCACGCCCCAGGCTACGAGCGTCTCCAGCACCATGGCCGCATAAGGCGCCCCGATAATCGGGCCGGTAACTGCCAGGTCTTTTTGCAGACCGTTTCCAACAATCAGCTTGCCAATAAATAAATTGCTGACATGATCCTGTCCCAAATCCAGTTGCCTGCGAAGTGCATCCAGATCATTCCGGTTGGATACCATCACGGCAACAGGACCCAAATCCGGCGCGTTTTCCGCTTTTCCGGGTTTTACAATCGAATCATCAGTATACATGTTCTTTATGAGAAATTCAGGTTAAACCGGTTTTGCCAGCCCTGCAAGCTCGTCTTTGACCTCATCAATAATCTCGTAAAACCACAATAGATCCTCAATGGAGAGACGGCCGGCCCTGCGCTGGGATTCTGATCCGTCTTTTTTTGTATATACCCGCGGGCCGATCTGAAGCTTCGGTTCCCCGCCGGCATATTGGTTGATCGAAATTACAAGCCCGGTTTCCTCGCATTTCCACTCGTGCAATACCTTGTCCTTCTCAGCGTCAAATGCCATAAAATCCTCCATTAATAAAATCGCTCCCCGATTTTATATAGTGCCCTGCTTACAGCAGGGCTTAAAAAAAAATTGAATTCTGCAGACAACGAACAACGGACATCGAGCGTTTCGCTCGATTAGAGTTATAAAATGCCATGAATTCATCTCTGCTGCAAGTTATTGTTTTTGATTAGACAAAAATAAGAGATGGCCCCGCAATTATCGTCGAGAAAGACTCTGAGATTTAAAAAAAATTGCTTTCACCAATCTTTTTATGATACTTTTTCAATAGTTTCAATAAATGAAAGGAGGGACATTCATGGACGCCCAATATTACATCGATCTGGAAGAACAGTTTGGGGCTCACAATTATCAGCCTCTGGATGTAGTTCTGCAGCGAGGGGAAGATATCTGGGTCTGGGACGTGGAAGGCAACAAATATCTGGACTGCCTTTCGGCCTATTCGGCGGTTAACCAGGGTCACTCCCACCCTAAAATCAAACAAGCCATGATCGACCAGCTACAGAAACTGACCCTGACTTCCCGCGCTTTTCACAATGACCAGTTGGGATTGTTTTATCAAGAACTCTGCGCCTTAACCAATACTCACAAGGTTTTGCCGATGAACAGCGGTGCTGAAGCCGTGGAAACCGTCATCAAAGCCGTCCGCAAGTGGGGCTATAAAATCAAAGGGATTCCGCCTGACCGGGCCGAGGTGATTGTCTGCCAAGACAACTTTCACGGCCGCACCATCTCAATTATCGGATTCAGCACCAACCAGCAGTACCGGGATGGTTTTGGCCCTTTTACCCCCGGCTTTAAGATCATACCTTTTGGAGACACCGGGGCTCTGGAAAAAGCCATCACTCCCAATACGGTGGCTTTTCTGGTTGAACCGATCCAGGGTGAGGGCGGAGTAATTGTACCGCCAACGGGGTATTTGAAGGAAGTTAAGTCCATTTGTGAAAAGCATAATATTGTTGCCATTTTTGATGAGATCCAGACCGGACTGGGCCGTACCGGCAAATTGCTCGCCGAAGAGCATGACGGCGTCGAGGCTGATGTGACCCTTATCGGCAAGGCGCTGTCAGGAGGATTTTACCCTATCTCGGCTGTTTTGTCGAATTCCGAAGTTTTGGGCGTCTTTATGCCCGGTGATCACGGCAGCACATTCGGCGGCAATCCTCTGGCGTGCGCTGTTGCCCGCGCGGCCCTCAAAGTCTTAATCGAAGAAAAAATGATCGAAAACGCCGCCAAAGTAGGCGATTATTTCATGTCCAAACTCAAAGCAGTCAAAAGTCCCCACATCAAAGAAGTCCGGGGCAAGGGGCTGCTGATCGGAGTTGAACTTGTTCCCGAGGCCGGAGGAGCCCGCCGCTTTTGCAAACAACTGCTTCAGCAGGGCTTATTATGCAAAGAGACTCACGAGTCTGTCATCCGATTTGCGCCGCCCTTGACCATTTCCAAAAAAGATATCGATTGGGCTATGGATAGAATCGAGCCGGTGCTCAAAGGCGCTTGACAATGACCTAAAACCTGCAAAAAACCGTTCTGTTAAAGATCAGGGTTATCTAAGTTGCAATCTTAACGCTTGTAATGGAGCAACCGAAATAGCCTGGCGATATATTTTTTATGGTAAGTAGTGAAGATAGTAGCAAGATACATGGAATTATAATTTGAGAGGACAAACCACAAAATACGAGGTTCCCCTTTATTTTTCACGTGAGGAATATTGTTTGAATATCACGCAATCTATATGTTATGTATTTTTTAACACCCGGACGAGACCGATCTATGGCATTAACCTTTAAAAGAATCAAAACAGGAGCAGTTTGATGAAAAAAACATTCGTTTTCGTTGCTTTATTATCTGCATTGTCTCTGATGTTTGCCATGGCTGCCTCGGCGGGTCCTGCCATGGATCGTATCATGAAGAAAGGGGAGTTGGTGGTTGGCACAAGCGGCGCACAGCCGCCGATGACAGCCACCACCAAAAAAGGAGAGATCATCGGGCTGGATGCTGACATTTCGAGGGCAATGGCCGATGCAATGGGTGTTAAAATAAAATTTGTTTCAATGCCATTTGCCAAGCTTCTTCCGGCCCTCGAAGCAAACCAGGTAGACATGATCCTGTCGGGCATGACCATAACCCCAAAGCGCAATCAAAAGGTGGCGTTCGTGGGTCCGTATCATGTTTCTGGAAAGGGAATCCTGGCCGTGGCCGAGAAGTATGCTGCCTTGCAACAGGCAAAGGGATTGGATACACCGGAGGTTACTGTTGCAGCTCTGAAGCATTCAACCAGCCAGAAATTTGCCGAGACGTTAATATCCAAGGCAAAATTGATCCTTACCAATTCCTACGAAGAGGCAATTGATCTTCTTTTCAAGGGTAAGATCGATGTCATTGTAGCTGATTTTTATTTTTGTGCACTGACGGCTTACCGCTACCAAGATAAGGGGCTGATAGCAGGGGCGTCGCCCCTTACCTTCGAACCACTGGGCATCGCCATGACCGAAGATACGCTGTTGATCAACTGGGTGCAGAATTTTATGACCTTTCTTCAAGGTAGTGGCAAATTAAAAGAGATGGGTGTGAAGTGGCTTAACGGCGGCTCATGGATTGATGAATTACCTTAAGCGGTGATTGAGATCAGATGTTTTGCAGAAATATAATTCCATAAAGAAACTTGAGCATTAAAAGGGAATGCGCATGACGACAACAGGATTCGTATATGATGAAATATATCTGCAGCATGACACCGGACCGCACCACCCGGAAGGGCCTCAACGGCTTACAGCCATCTATGAGACCTTAGAAGCCGCGGGACTGCTCGATAAACTTCTGCTTATAAAGCCTGAGCCTGCGGAAAGAAGTTTTATAGAACTTTGCCACGAACCCACTTACATCGACATTCTTAAAAATGCGGTAAATAGTTCTCTTGATTATTTGCATACGCAGGAGTGCCCTTTATGCCCCGCCACTTTCGAAGTAGCCCTGAGTGCTGCCGGAGGGGTGCTCAAAGGAGTAGATGCGGTGATGGAAGGCCGGGTGAAAAACTGTTTTTGCGCAGTCAGGCCTCCCGGCCACCACGCCGAACGGTCCAAAGCCATGGGGTTTTGTTACATCAATAATGTTGCCGTTGCTGCAAGATATCTTCAAAAGCAACACGGCGTGGAACGTGTTTTGATACTGGACTGGGACGTGCACCACGGCAACGGCACCCAGCATATCTTCGAAGAAGACCCCGCTGTATTTTACATAAGCCTTCATCAAGAGCCTTCCTCCTGCTACCCCGGCACGGGCTGGGCGCAAGAAACAGGCAACGGTAAAGGTAAAGGATACACCCTTAATTTTCCCATGGCTCCCGGCGCAGGAAATGAAGAGTATCTCGAGGCCATGGAAAAAGCAGAACAGGCCATGGAAAAATTCAGGCCGCAGTTCGTCCTTGTCTCTGCTGGTTTTGATGCCCACTTGGCCGATCCCTTAGCGCATATAAAGCTCACTCGCAAAGGCTATCAAGAACTGACTCGCAAAGTTAAGCACATCGCCGATGTTCACGCCAAAGGCCGGCTTGTTTCCGTGCTTGAGGGCGGATATAACCTCAAGGCACTGGGAGAGTCGGTGCAAACCCATATTCAGGTTCTTATGGAAATGGAGGTGTTCTAATGAAAAAAGTGTTGGTTATCTTCATCGTTGTTTTTGCGGCATCCCTTGCCTTTGCTTCAGTAGAGGAAGGCAAAAAGCTCTTTGAGGCCAAGTGCGATAAATGCCATTCTCTGGACCGTTCTTTAAAAAAGACTAAAAATTTAGAGGCATGGAAGCGAACAGGCGAGAGGATGGCAAGATACTCGCGAGGAAGCATTACAACACAGGATGTAGATAAAATTTCAGAATATCTGGCCTCCGGAGACAAACCAGGCAAACCTGCTGTTCCCATTGAACCTGAAAAAGAAGCTAAGGTACATGAAGAGCACCACATGTTCGAGTTTAAAAAAGTCAAGGTTAACCAGTTTATAAAGCCTGAAGTGTGCGCACTATGTCATTCTGAAAAATTTAAGCAATGGAACGGTTCCATGCACAGCAAGGCTTTTGCCGACCCGCTGTGGCGGGCAGCGACAAAGTTTTTTTTCAAAGAAGCTGTTAAAAAAGAAGAAGTCCTCGAGATGAAGGCATGTGTTAAATGCCATACCCCCCTTGGCTTTCGTTCCTACAGCATTTCGTCTCCAGGTGACGATTATGACAAACTTGCGGCCTTGCCGGCTCAAGGAATTTTCTGCAACTGGTGTCATAACATCGACGAAATAAAACATCTTGGCGATGCCGGCTATGAGGTAGCGCCGGGGAGCGGAGAGGATGACCCTTCAACCATGCTGGGCCCCCTTAAAGATGCGAGTTCGGATTTCCATCCGACAAAATATTCAGAGCTGCACACAAAATCAGAATTCTGCGGTCTCTGCCATAATGTTACCCACGCGGCCAACAAGCTACCCCTTGAGCATACCTATGACGAATGGAAAAACAGCCCGTACAACACCGGTGACCCGACGACCACGGTCAACTGCCAGGACTGTCACATGCGGCAAAGACCCGGGATCCCTGCAACCGGGAAAACCATGCGTCCCGACAACCCGGGAAAAGCTGCTGATAAAGGACCTGACCGCAAACATATCTGGACCCACTATTTTGTCGGTGCCAACACCCTGGTCACAAAGCTTTTAAAGAGCGATCTACATGCCCAAATGGCCATAGAGCGACTCAAAAATGCTGCGGATTTAGAGCTTATCAAGAGTGACGCATACAAAAAAAACAAACTTTCCCATATCTCGGTAAAGGTCATTAATTCAGGAGCCGGGCACTATCTGCCCACCGGTCTTACGGAAGTAAGGCAAATGTGGCTTGATGTAAAAATTTCCGATCACAAGGGAAAAACAATTTTCAGATCCGGCAGCCTCGATAAAAACGGC
>JABMQM010000462.1 GCA_013203195.1 Desulfobacteraceae bacterium
ACATTAAAACCGGCTTTGCATTGCTCACAGGTAACAATCATGATACACCCCACTGGTTAAAATTTAAGGCGATAAACTCCAGGTAGCTCCCTATATTTATCGTTGTAATCGAGGCCATAACCGACAAGAAATCCTTTGGAAACCATATGGCACGTGTAATCGATTTTTATTGCTTTACAGCGTCTTGCGCGTTTGTCAATCAGGGTACAAACCTTGATTGTGTTTGGATTGTAAGTTTTTAAGTAATCAACGATATATGATAAAGTCAAGCCTGTATCAACAATGTCTTCGACAACCAGTACGTCTTTATGCGTTAAGTCGATCTCTACCTTTTTGGTCAGATGGATGGTGCCGCTTGAAGAAGTGCTGTTACCGTAACTGGAAGCACCTACAAAATCAACTTTCACCGGAATGCTAAGGCAGCGGACGAGATCAGATAGAAAGATGAACGCGCCTTTTAAGATGGCTATAAGAATAAGTTCCTTATCTTGATAGTCGGACGAAATCTTAAGGGCAACTTGAGCGACCAAATTGCTGATTTCATTTGGTTCCAGCACAGGAATCAATTCAGGCATAAACAGACAGTCTAAGAATTCCCTTGTTTAAGCCCTGCTGTAAGCGGGGCGCTGTATAAAACCGCGAAGCGATTGTATAACTTGAACAAATCGTCTCGCTAACTATTCCAGACTAAAAGCATTATATCTTTTGATAAAAGTATATGGAATAGAGACTCTTGTCAATAAAATTAATTGTTTGCATTCAAACCGCGGGTTTCCCACACGGTAGCAAACACAACATTTAAAGCACGGAGGTGCTTTTGTCTTTGCGGTTTTTGGCCAAACATTGAAATTCCCCGCCGTCCCGCTACGGCGGGACGGTGGGGAGTACACTCTCTATCGCAGTTAAAGCCACCTGTTTGCAGGTAGGCGTTGACTCCTTACATGCCTGCATCTGCCAGCTGCTTTACCAGCTTTTTCTGATTTTCACTAAGTTTTTTGGGCATATTGACATGGATGTAAACGTAAAAATTGCCCTGGTCTTTGGCATTCATATGAGGAAGTCCATGGCCCGCAAGGCGCATTTTGGTTTTGTGCTTTGTGCCTGGAGGTATTTTTAAGCTCAACTCCTTGCGGGTTATTGTGGGAACCGATATACTCGTTCCAAGAATGGCTTCGCTGAGTTTTATCTCCCGCTTGGTATAAAGGTCATGCCCGTGGACGTCGTAATCCGGATCGCCAAGTACTTTGGCCTTGATGTACAGATCCCCCGCAGGACCTCCAAACGGACTCGGTTCTCCTTTGCCGGCAATACGAAGTTTTTTTCCGGAAATCATCCCCTTGGGAATCTTTACCGTCAATTTTTCCGAACGTTCCTGATGCTGAAAAGATATTGTTTTTGTGGTGCCTGTAGCCACTTCCAGCAGCGTAAGAGGAAGTTCATATACCAGGTCTGCACCTTTTTGCAAAGATTGTTGTTGTCTTGCACGGGAACCATACGGGGAATCACCGCCGAACGAAAATCGCATACCGCCCGGGCCGCGTGAGAAGCGGTCCCCACCGCCAAACCCGAACTCCTTCAATATATCGGCAAAATCAAAACCCCTGAAAATATCTTCCTGAGAATAGCGCTGCTGAAATCCGGTAGAGCCGAATGTATCGTACTGTTGGCGCTTTTCCTTGTCACTTAGTACGGCGTAAGCTTCGCTAATTTTTTTAAATTTTTCTTCAGCGGTTTTGTCTCCCTTGGCATGATCGGGATGGTACTTCATGGCGAGCTTCCGATATGCTTTCTTGATATCTTCACCGGAGGCTTTGCGTTTAACACCGAGTATTTTATAATAATCAGTTTCAGACATACTAATTGATCCTCACAATATATACCCCTAATTGAGCGCTAAAGCACAATTGGAAATTAATGGCTATCCGGTTAGTTTTTTTAATAATAAAAATAAGTTGAAATTGTTAAGTGTCAAGGGTCATGCTGGCAAGCCTCTACCTAGAAGGCCCTCCTTGCTTTTCAGCGGCTTTGAGCGCAATCATTAATACGGAAAGGGCCGCAGGGGTGATGCCTTCCATACGAGACGCCTGACCCAGAGAAGCCGGCCTGACGGCCCCAAGTTTCTCTTTGAGTTCGTTTGAAAGGCCGTGCACTGCGTAAAATTCAAAACCTGCAGGTATTTTCATCCTTTCAAGGTTTTTAAATTTTTCGATTTCACTTTCCTGGCGCTTAATATAACCTTCATATTTGATTTCAATTTCCACCTGTCTGGCGACCTTTGCACTGATATTGTCGGGGCTTTTTGCCAGCACTTCAACTGCGCGGTAATCAATCTCGGTTCTTTTCAATAGCTGTTCAAGATACATGCCACTGTTGATAGGTTTTGTGCCCTGGCCAACCAAGAAGTCGTTAGTCTCTTTGGCCGGCTTGATAATAGTATTCTTGATCCGTTTGATTTCCCTGGCAATCAGTTGTTTACGCTCTTTGATATCTTTGATGGTGTCTTTATCTATCAGGCCAAGGTTATGTCCGATCTCCATCAACCTTAGATCGGCATTATCTTCCCGCAACATCAGCCTGTATTCTGCACGTGAGGTAAACATGCGGTAAGGCTCACGCGTCCCTCTGGTTACAAGATCATCTATCATTACACCTATATAAGCTTGAGATCGGTCTAAACTAAATGCAGGCCTTTTTTGAATCCGGCAGGCGGCATTGATGCCCGCCCATATCCCCTGGGCGGCGGCCTCTTCATAGCCTGATGTTCCGTTGATCTGGCCGGCCATATAAAGGCCGGCAACCAGTTTGGTCTCAAGCGTAGGTTGAAGCTGAAGCGGGTTGACATAATCGTATTCTATGGCATAGGCGGGACGCATGATTTCGGCGGCCTCCAACCCTTTAACAGACCTGACAAATTGGACCTGTATTTCCAGGGGGAGGCTGTTCCCGAGCCCGCTGGCATAGATTTCTTCAGTATCTATACCTTCGGGTTCAAGAATAACCTGATGCCTGTCTTTGTGCGGGAACCGCACAACCTTATCTTCAAATGACGGACAATATCTTGCGGAAATCCCTTTGATGATTCCGCCGTACAGAGCAGAATGTTCAAGATTATCCTGTACGATCTTTTGGCTTTGGGGGTTGGTATGCCCGATATAGCTATGCATGAGAGGATTAGAAATCTTATTGGAAAAGAATGAAAATGGTTTAGGGTCTGGATCGGACTGGTGTGCGGTAAAGGCCGAGAAATCGATGCTCGATTTGTTTAGCCGGGGGGGTGTGCCGGTCTTCATCCGGCCGAGTGCAAAACCGAGCTCCCGTAAATGCAGCGGCAGACCATAAGAGGCAAATTCACCGGCCCTTCCGGCCTGGATGGAATTGAATCCAATATGAACCAAACCGCTTAAAAATGTGCCCGTGGCCAGGATAACGGCTTGGGCCTCGTACCCAAAGCCGGTTTGATCCTCTATCCCGACAACCTTGCCGCCTTCTACTACAAGCCGCTCAACCATAGCCTGTTTCAGCTCCAGGTTCGGTTGTTTTTCAATCACGGCTTTCATGGACAGATGGTAGCGAATCCGGTCGTTTTGGGTTCTGGTTGAATGAACCGCCGGACCTTTCTTGGTATTGAGGGTGTTATATTGTATGGCTGTTTTGTCTGTAATTTTGGCCATCTCGCCGCCCAGGGCATCGATTTCTTTAACGAGCTGACCCTTGGCCATGCCTCCAATGGAAGGGCTGCAGGGCATGGCGGCCACTTTGTCAAGGTCTATGGCCAGCAACAGGACACGGCACCCCATTCTGGCAGATGCAAGCGCAGCTTCACAACCGGCATGACCTGCACCAACGATGATAATATCGTATTTTTTTTGGTCGAAAACCATGAGGAAATCATTTTACAATTTTTATACACAAATGTATATAATAACCTGATTCGTTTCTGAACTGCATAGCGAGTGCATTCCCCGTCCGCCTCCGGTGGACTGCGGGGTAGCGAGCGAATCAAAAAAATGGCTAACATTTTTTTGTTCCCCACTTCAGTTTGAATGAATATGGCAAAACGATATAATGATTTCAACACTTACTTGAGGGATATTTTCGGATGCAGGGTTCAGAAAATTACCATCGATGCCGGATTTTCCTGCCCTAACAGGGACGGTACAATTACAACCGGAGGATGCATTTACTGCAATGATAGAGGATCCGGCAGCGGTGCCCGTGCCCGCGGGCTTTCGATTACCGAGCAGATCATTCAGGGCAAACGGGCACTTTCAAAGCGCTATAAGGCCAAAAAGTTTATAGCTTATTTTCAATCTTTTTCAAATACATACGCTCCAACAAGCCAACTCAAAAGCCTGTATGAAGAGGCCCTTGCGGTGGACGATGTGGTCGGTTTGTCCATCGGTACCCGGCCGGATTGCGTGGATGAGCCGGTTTTGGCGCTTTTGCAGGAGTATAGCACAAACAGCTTGATCTGGATTGAGTACGGATTGCAGTCGGCCCACGACACAACTCTGGCTTTTATTAACCGGGGACATGACTTCAAGTGTTTTGTACAGGCCGTTGATGCCACCAGGAACAAGGGTATCAAAATATGCGCCCATGTCATTTTGGGGCTTCCCCATGAGAGCAAAAACCACATGCTTGCAACGGCAGACGCCATTGCCGGTCTTAGAATAGACGGCATCAAGCTGCACCTGCTTTATGTTATTAAAGGAACGAGACTGGCGGATCTTTACGGGCAAGGGGCATACAAGTGCTTGGAACAGCAAGAATATATTGACCTTGTTTGCGATTTTCTGGAACGGATTCCGCAGGATATGGATATTCAGCGCCTGACCGGAGACCCTCATCCACAAGAGCTGGCGGCTCCCATGTGGTCCCTTAAAAAGACGGAAACAATCACTTTAATTCAAACAACTTTGGATACTCGCGATTCCTGGCAGGGTAAATTTGCAACTTAATATCGCCGTGCCAGGGGATACCTCCGGCCGGAGCCGAAAGCTTTGGATGTCACCTTCAAACCGGGTGCGGCCTGGTGCCTTTTATATTCGTTGCGGTCAACCTTTAAGATAACTTCTTCCACAGTGCTTTGGTTGAATCCCATTTCAACCAGTTCATGGACACCTTTAAGGTCTTCGATATATCCTTTTAAGATTGCATCGAGCATCTCATATGGCGGTAGATCATCCTGGTCGGCTTGATCCGGTTTGAGTTCAGCTGAAGGTGCCTTGTCGATGATTCTTTGCGGTATGCATTCTTTTTCTTGATTGATGTAACGGGCAAGATCATAGACCGTTGTTTTGGGGACGTCTGAAATTACAGCCAGCCCTCCGGTCATATCACCGTAAAGCGTGCAATAGCCGACGGCCAGCTCAGACTTATTGCCCGTAGAAAGCACAAGAGACCGGTGTTTATTGGACAGGGCCATAAGGATAATGCCTCTGATTCTTGCCTGTATGTTCTGCTCGGTAATGCCTACGTCGCTTTGCTTGAAATCCGGTGAGATAAACCGTAAAAACTCTTTGAACATACTGTCTATGGGTATCTTAAGATACTCGATACCCAGGTTTTCAGAAAGCTTGGCAGTATCTGCATAGTTTTCTTGAGATGTGTATAAAGACGGCATAAATACGGCTGCAACGTTTTCTCGTCCCAGGGCCATCACGGCAATAGCAGCGGTCAGAGCAGAATCTATCCCGCCGCTTAGCCCCACCACAACTTTTGAAAACCCACACTTTGTGACATAATCGCGGGTCCCCATGACCAGGGCTCTCAGCATGGATTCGGTGTCAGAACTTGCAACCGGACTAAGGTTGTCCGGGGATGGTTTTAAAGCTTGCGAATCAAAGACCACAAGATCTTCTGCGAAATCACGGGCCCTGGCGGCCAACTTTCCGTTATTATCAAATGCAGTGCTCATTCCATCGAAGAGCACACTGTCATTACCGCCGACCTGGTTGGTATACAAAAACGGAACGTTATATTTAACGGCTAATGACTTAAACATATTGAAGCGAAAGTGCTGATGCCCTAAATAATAAGGCGAGGCAGCAATGTTGATCACCAAGTCTGCGCCGGACCGGATCAGCCGGGCAACGGGGTCGACAGGGTAAATTTTTTCTTTGAAAATATCTTCGTCATTCCAGGCATCTTCACAAATCGTCAATCCGATACAATGGTCTTTATATGTAAATACCGTACTTTCCGGGCCGGGTTCAAAATAACGTTGTTCATCAAATATGTCGTATGTCGGCAGAAGCCTTTTATAAACCTTATGATGTATTTTCCCGTCTTCGAACAGTACCGCCGCGTTGTAAAGATTATTACCTTTGCCGGTAGGATTCTTTTCAACAAAGCCGCAGATGACCCCGATACCTCGAACCGCTGTCATAAGCCGTTGCAAGCAGGCAAGATTGGCCGCGACAAAATCTTTACGTTCCAACAGGTCTCGCGGCGGGTACCCGGTAATTGCGAGCTCGGAAAAGACAACCAGGTCGCACGACAACTCGATAGCTTTTGCGGCAAATTGTTGTATTTTAGCGAAGTTATGGTTAAAGTCGCCGATGATCGGATTGATTTGTGCAAGGGCTATTTTCATGATAAAGACTCTCTTTTGCTACCTCAGTTGAGCGATAATACTCGATCGAAAGCCATTAAGGCAGCATTTACTTTTTATGCTCACACCTACTAAGGCAGGTGCAAGAAATTTTTAATTGACCGGCTGATATCACTTAATTGCCCGGGCGTATGCCATGCAATGTCGGAGTCAGCCTTAAACCACGTGAGCTGGCGTTTTGCATATCTTCTGGTATCCCGTTTCAAAGTGCGTACAGCCTCGTGCCACGACAAACGTTCTTTAATAAAATCAACCATATGTCGGTAGCCGATAGACCGCATCGCTTTGAGGTCCGGAGCATATCCTTTGCCAAGGAGTTCTTTAACCTCATCAACAAGTCCGGTCGCTATCATCGCATCAACCCTCTGGTTGATGCGGTCATAAAGCAGCTCCCGGTCCATGTTAAGGCCGATTTTCAAAACCCTGAAGGGCTCATCTTGAAACCCGTGTTCGTGATGATATGCAGAGATCGTTTTGCCGGTTAACTGATATATTTCCAGGGCTCTAACAATCCTGTAGCTGTCATGGGGTTTTATTCTGGCAGCAGCATCAGGATCGCAACGACTCAAGCGTTCGTAAAGAAAATCGGTACCGTGGCTTTGTGCTTCCTTTTTCAAGCGCGTGCGTATATCATCATTGGCCGATTCGGCCATAAACAGGCCGTGCACAAGCGCTTTGATATAGAGCCCGGTTCCGCCGACAACAAAGGGGACAATAGCCTGCGATACCAGTTCCATAATCTTTGCATGGGCCGTCTTGGCATATTGTTGGGCGTCAAAGTGCTGGTCCGGATCAGCGATATCGATCAGATGGTGTGGTACACGGGCCAGTTCCTGTGGAGACGGCTTGGCTGTACCGATGTTCATGTATCGATATATCTGCATTGAATCGGCACCGACAATCTCGCCGTTGAAAATTTCGGCCAGTTCTATGGCTGTCGCGGTCTTTCCTAAAGCTGTCGGACCGCAAATGACAATAACATTAGGTTTCATAAACAATTTATATAATTGGATTAATAAAACAGGGATATCATGCTGTGAATCGTGAACCCTTTAACCCAACCCTTGTGTCCAAAATAGTACCACAAAATCTGTCTACATTTACAAGGTCTGAAGTTGTTAGTGTCTTTATCTTTGTCAGCTTGATAAAAATCAAGACAAATCTTTTGTATAAGATCAAAACTAAGGCTTCTTACTTACTAAAAATACAATCTATTCTGTTAATTATTAAATTGTTTTGCGTTAACATGCAAAAATCGTCCGGTTGAGGGTCAAATTTTTGCGTTTTTCGTATTGACATTGATGCATCAATCAGATAGGAACTCAAAATTATTAAAAAATAAAAGTAGCAAAAAAGATAATAGGCTGGAGGCTATAAGATTCATTAATTTTAAAGGAGGTTATATAAATGCCAACTGTTGAATATGGGGGAAAGACTTTTACTGTAGATGAAGACGGCTTTATCGACAACTTTGACAACTGGAGCGAAGAATGGGTGCAACTGGTCAAAGAAGCTGAAGGTATCGATGAGCTTACCGAGGAGCATTGGAAAACAGTACATGTGCTGCAGGACTATTACATGAAAAACGGAATAGCTCCTATGGTCCGGATTCTTTCGAAAGTTCCCGGTTTTAAATTGAAACATATTTACGACCTGTTCCCGTCAGG
>JABMQM010000463.1 GCA_013203195.1 Desulfobacteraceae bacterium
GCAATCCCGCAGGCTATAATTGTTGGGATACCCAGACTGAGCGCGATTTGGGCGGCGGCAATTGATGCCAAAACCGAAGCGCAGCCATTAGCCGCCCAGGCATAGGCCCGCTCGCCCGGACTTTTCAGCAGATACCGCATACCCAGAGGGAAAGGCAGACCCGCCAAAAGGCCCGCCGGGACCAGCAGCAGCATTGCAATCAAGTAGCGCATGATGATAGAAAGCCCGATGATGTGATGGATAAGCAGGTCAAGGCCGAAAAAAACAAGGGCCAGCATGGCGATTAAGGCCGTCAGGGTTAAACGCAGGCTCCGTGGATCGACTCTCTGGGACCAGTATCCTCCCAAGCCGGAAGAAGCCAGAACCCCGGCGAGCACCACCGTAAAACTGACCACCGGATCACCGAAAATAAAGATATATTTTTTTATAAAGAAGAGTTCGACAAACATGAAGCCTGCGCCGACTGCTAAAAAGTAAAGGCAATTGGTAAAGGAAGGCTTGAGGCTTCCTTTACCAATTGCAATCAGCGGAAGCACCAGCAGAAGGGCCGCAACCACCAATGCTTCGACAAAGACAACGGCAACGACGATTTCACCGGACATAAAGAGAGAATAAAATCTGCTCCCTGTAATTTTGTAAAGCGCTTTTAATTGGAGCCATTTGAGAAATCTACCGGGAAAAGGGCGGTTGTCGGTCTGAGGAGCGACGTCCAAAGGATATGTTTTAAAGTAGTCTTTTGCCGTTCCCAGGCGGTAGGCTTCAGCCAGACGTTTGATTTCAAGGAAATGAAAAGGCGCCTCAAATATATTGAATCGGTTGGCCTCGCTGCGGGCAAGGCCTTGAAGGTGCACCAGGTCAAAATTACGATTCCGGGCAAACTCTTTAAGCACTTTATTATCGGACAGAGGATGGACCGAAACAATCAGGGTAAAAGTACTCCAGTTACGCAGCATAGCGATATGGTGCTCAGGCTTCTCGATTCCGATAGATCTGAGACTTTCATATGCTGCCGCCCACATACGGATTGAATCTGCCGGTGGAAGAAGTAGTTTGCGCGCGATGATAAGAATTCCGTTTTCTTTCAAGTGGTTCAAGTATTGTGTGAACGATTCGATGGTAAACAGGTATTCTTGAGCAAGGGCGGCTGAACCGGGAAGGGAGGTTCCCCAGCTTTCCACGTGGATGATCCTAAAGTGTTTATCTGATCGGGCCAGAAAGGTGCGGGGATGTTGGTTTACTACAAAAACTCCGTAGTGGTCTCGAACCAGGCGGGCAATTTGAGGATGCTCTTGAACGATGGTAATTTCTTCGGCGCCGGCGGCCATGGCGCAGGGAATACTCAGGCCGCCGCCGCCGTGCTGGATGAGGAGAATATTTTCGGGCTCGGGGGCCAGCAGATATCCTGCGTAGGAAAGTGTGAAATTGGCAAATCGTGCCTGTGCCGGATGCAGCAGATTATAAAAAACAAAAGGATCGTCTCCGTCTTTTAAGGTCACCCACTGACTGGGGAGCGTATTGGCATATTTAAGGCTCAATCCCGGTGCGAAGCGAAGATAGGGGCTTTTAACGCTGTCGATTCTGCCCCTTATGCCGGCAGTGGTTGCGGTTATCCGGGTGTCGGGGAACTGGAGCATTTGGCTGACGGCTTTGTACGGCGAAGGTTTTATTTGGATCAGGTTGCCGGCGGCTACAGTGATCAGGCCGGCAATCAGAAAAATTCCAAGACCGGATGCCTGCATAACGAATCTTTTCTTGCGAAAGATGCTCGCAGCTGAAATATGTTTTGCGGCAGGCTCAGATTCTGTCCAAAACACAATTATCAAAGGGATGAGGGCCGTAAAGATGATAAGCCTGCCTTCGCCGAACAAGGGAAGAAGTGCAATCGGAAGAATCGCACCACAGGCCGAACCGGCCATGCTGGCACAGTAAACAAGACCGGTTTTCTCCGGGATATAAGCATAAGCAACCGAGACAATGAGTCCGGTGAAGAAGAACGGCAGCGCCAAAAGAAGGTAGGCGATCAGCAGGTAAAGCGTCTGAACCGGCTCCAAGGGCAGCCTGAAATAATCGAGTGGAATTTGATTCAGAACGATAAATGCAGCGATTGCGCTGACACTATAGAGAATAATGACGGCTTTTATCCAATCGACAGCGGTAAATCTTTCGCCCCAGTCTTGTTGACGTGTATTCAGGATATTCAGAAAAGTGCCGCTGGCTGCAAATCCAAAGAGGGCAATACTGATGACCATAAAGGAAAGATGGTTCCATTGCGCAATAGAGAAAACCCTTGTAAGGAGCACTTCAAAAGTAAGCGCGGAGAGTGAAAGCAGAAAAACAGCTATAAAAATCATGGGAAATCTTTCCGAAATGTTTTTGATGAGGAATTCGGGCTGAGGGCGTGGCCGGTCATGGGGACGAAGAGGACGCCGGTGATTTGCCGGAGGGAATAGTCTTCTTTGTTTTTGGTTACAAGGGAAAGGTTTTGATAGGAGAATGGGTTGCCCAGGGGCAGAATAAGTCTTCCGCGGTCTTTAAGCTGCTTAAGAAAAGGCGGCGGAATGTGGTCGACGGCGGCGGTGATCATGATGCAGTCAAAGGGTGCTGCTTCAGCCCAGCCGAAGTAGCCGTCGCCATGGTGGGTTTGGACGTTATTAAAACCCATTGACTGCAATAATTTATCGGCCTTTTTGAAAAGTTTTTCCTTGATTTCGATGGTGTAGACTTCTTTGGCGACCTTGGCAAGAATTGCAGCTTGATAACCGGAACCGGTCCCGATTTCCAGAACACGCTCACCTCCTTTTAGCTGCAGGCTTTCCGTCATGAGAGCGACGATATAGGGCTGTGAAATAGTCTGCCCCTGGCCGACAGGAAGAGGATGGTCATCGTATGCCCGGTTGATAAGCTCTGCGGGTACAAAAAGATGCCGGGGAACGATGGTCATGGCACTGAGGATTTTTTGATTGGTAATGCCGCGCATACGTATCTGATAATCGACCATTTTTTTTCTGGCCTTCTGGTATTTGGGAGTATCTCCCGGCCTTGCGGATATAAGGAGCACAGGGCAAAGTGTGAAGATCAAAACAATAAGGAAGGATCTTTTCATGGTGCGACTCCTGTCCCTGATCGGGTACACCTAGTTCCTTAGTTGTAAATTTTGTGCTTTTTGTGGCAAAACTTTTCCCATTCTGCCACTAAGACACCAAGGCACTAAGAAAGAATAACAAATATATCCTTTGTGCCTTAGTGGCA
>JABMQM010000464.1 GCA_013203195.1 Desulfobacteraceae bacterium
CGCCTCCCCGCAACAGCGGGACAGGCGGGCGAAAACCCTTGCTTGTCCCGCCATAGCCCTTTTCTAAGGGCGACGGCGGATGCGGCCTTGCTCATAGAAAAAATAACTCATTTATGAATTGGAAACTACATAGTGCTCAACTGCCATATGTCGGAGAATTTTCATTGTTAAGCCGCTTCATGGATAATTTCGTTTAAATTGGCAAGAACTTACAAATAAAAGCGCGTAAAAGCGAACATTGATATGGCCTTAGGGTCAGTGGACGCAGATGATTAGACAACACTCAAAATTTAGATTTACTTTACAATCCTAACTGATGATATCTGCAACTCACGGAGAAACTGGCCGCATGAGATATCGCAAAACGACGGCAGAAGAACACTGTCCCAAGGTCAACATTCGTTAGAACACTATGTTTGCCCTCGAATTTCCAAGGCCGACCTATTTAAAAACCGATAAGAAGCCGGGAGCGGCAAGGGAAAAAACAACCCCGCAAGTCACCCCGCAAGTCACCCCGCAAGTCACCCCGCAAGTCACACGACTCCTTGAAGTGTTGCAGGGTGAAATGACACGGGGAGAAATAATGAAAAAACTTGGCTTAAAGGACAGAATGCACTTCAGCAAAGAATATCTGACGCGCGCAATTGACGGCGGGTATGTAGAAATGACCATTCCTGATAAACCGAATAGCAGATTTCAGCGATACCGCCTCACGGATAAAGGGCGTAAAAGCGAACATTGATATGGCCTTAAGTGTCAGTGGAAGAAGATAATTTGACAGTCGAACCAAGCCAATTTGTTTTATGACAGCAGTGGGTAATTTGCAAAGCACTCCCGGGAATTTGCTGCAGATTCCCTGATATTTCACTTTTAATTGACATCATAACCGAAAATATTTAAGATCAAGAAATTACTTAGAAATCAGTACGCCTATAACCAAATTGATATGTGCTGTTTTGAACAACAAACAGAACTTTGTCCACGCTGCAAACCGTCTTTTTGTCGATCAGGATTTTAATTGTAAAAGTTCGTAACACACTTTTAAAGAAGCTAAAACATGTGTAAACTGGAAGATCTCAAACCAAACGCTTCTGTAAAGGGCATTTTGCCGGACTGCCTGGTTACCGTTGTGAATGTCGAATGGTATGGTTCAGAAGCATTGGAACTGACATATAAGGACCCATCCGGGAAAGTTGCCAACGAACTCATATACCGTCATGATGAAAACCGTATTGAGGTCGTCCAGCAAGGACGGCCATGGAGCTTTGACGGCAATGGCGATCTTTTTCGGCTTGTCTCTGAGGCACATCGCATCCGGCTCGCCCATCTGTTCGACCCCTTATTGGCTATTCATACATCCATCATTGAGCCGTTGCCTCATCAGATTACAGCCGTCTATGGGGAAATGCTCCCGCGCCAACCCCTTCGGTTCCTTCTGGCAGATGATCCGGGCGCAGGCAAAACCATTATGGCCGGATTGCTTATCAAAGAGCTTATTATCAGAGGAGACGTCCAGCGTTGTATGATTGTGTGTCCCGGTACTTTGGCCGAGCAATGGCAGGATGAGCTTTATCATCGCCTCCAGCTTCCTTTTGAAATCTTAACGAATGAAAAACTCGAATCTGCCCATACCGGCAACTGGTTCATGGAAAACAATTTAGTGATTGCACGTTTAGATAAGCTGAGTCGGGATGAGAACGTTCAAGCGAAACTTAGGGCCCCGGACTGTGGCTGGGACCTCGTTGTCTGCGATGAAGCCCACAAGATGTCGGCCACTTATTTTAGCGGTGAGGTTAAATACACCAAACGCTACAAACTCGGCCAGCTTCTTTCCCAGCTTACACGGCATTTTCTCATTATGACAGCCACGCCACACAACGGTAAAGAAGTGGATTTCCAGCTTTTCATGGCGCTGCTCGATGGCGATCGTTTCGAAGGGCGTTTTCGAGACGGTATGCACACTGTGGACGTTTCCGACCTCATGCGCCGCATGGTCAAAGAGGAGTTGCTCAAGTTTGACGCAACGCCGCTGTTCCCTGAGCGACGGGCAAACACGGTACCCTACAGATTGTCTGACGCTGAAGCCATGCTCTACAAAGAAGTCACTGAATATGTTCGAGAAGAGTTTAACCGAGCGGAATCATTGGATAATGATAACCGAGCAGGCAACGTGGGCTTTGCGCTTACAATTCTTCAGCGCCGTTTGGCCTCATCGCCCGAAGCGATTTATCAGTCTCTACAGCGCAGGAAGGAGCGTTTGGAATCTCGTTTGCGCGAGATTAATATCACACAGCAAGGAGCAAACGTTGCTGCAGCAATCAGCGATGACAGCACATGGCTTGATTCGGACATGGTCGAGGATTTGATTGACGGCACTGCTGAGGAGGCAGAAGTTGTCGAAGAACAGATTCTTGATCGAGCAACTGCGGCGCGGACGATTGTCGAGTTAAAGGTTGAGATCGACATTCTAAAACATTTAGAATCTCTTGCACTTACCGTTCGGCGTAGCGGCGAAGATAAAAAGTGGATTGAGCTATCTCATTTGTTGTCGGAAATTTTTACCCCCGTTGCTTTGGCTCAAGGAGTAGCTGAAAAAGTATCTGTTTACGGCTCTTCACCTCAGCAAAAGCTTGTCATATTCACCGAGTACAGGGATACGTTGAACTATCTGGAGCAGCGCATTACGACGCTTTTCGGCAAAAAAGAAGCTGTTGTTTGTATTCATGGGAGAATGGGAAGAAAGGAACGCACCAAAACCCAGGAATCCTTTATCCACGACCCCAAGGTGCAGGTACTTGTGGCTACCGATGCAGCAGGAGAAGGTATCAATCTGCAGCGCGCCCATTTGATGGTTAACTACGATTTGCCATGGAATCCCAATCGCATCGAACAACGTTTCGGGCGCATCCACCGCATCGGCCAGAGGGAGGTATGTCATCTTTGGAACCTGGTTGCCGAGGAGACTCGCGAGGGAGAAGTGTACCGGACGCTTCTCGAAAAACTGGAAGAGGCTCGTAAAGCTTTGGGAGGCAAGGTGTTTGATGTTTTGGGGAAGGTTCAGTTCGAAGGCCGCCCGCTTCGCGAACTCCTCCTGGAAGCCGTGAGATACGGCGAACGCCCGGAAGTCCGAACTCGCCTTAACCGAGTGGTTGCCAGTGCTTTTGATCCATCAAACATTCATGAATTGCTTGAGGAAAAAGCGCTGGCCCGCAATTCAATGGATGCCGGCCGCGTTTATCGTATCCGTGAGGAAATGGAGCGGGCTGAAGCCATGCGCCTGCAGCCGCACTATATCGAATCGTTTTTTCTGGAGGCTTTCAAGAACCTTGGTGGAAATATTCGCCAGCGGGAACCACGCCGCTACCAGGTTACCCATGTACCGGCATTGATGCGCAACCGGGACCGATTAATCGGCAGGGGAGAACCTGTCCTTCAACGTTATGAGAGGGTTGTTTTTGAAAAGGAACTTATCCATCCTCAGGGGATGCCGATGGGTGCCTTTATTAGTCCCGGACATCCACTGTTGAATGCCACTCTTGATATCATCCTTGAACGTCATCGAGATTTGCTCCGCCGTGGGGCGATCCTGGTTGACGAGCGCGATTTTGGCGATCAGCCCCGACTTATGTTTTACCTTGAGCATGCCATTCAGGATGCCGGCATCACGCGCTCAGGAAATCGCAGGATCATTTCCAGGCGCATGCTGTACATCGAAATTGATCGTTTCGGCTCCGTTCGACATCTTCATTACGCGCCCTATCTGGACTACCGTTCCTTGCGTGAGGAGGAAGCAGATGTCGCTACGCTTTTGAGTTGCCCTGAATGTGCCTGGATCAGTCGCGAATTTGAAAAAAAGGCCCAAACCTATGCGGTTTCGAGTGTGGTGCCGGAACATCTTAAGGAAGTTCAATCCGGCAAACTCGAGCTTATCGCCAAGACCGAGGCCGCGGTAAAGGAGCGCCTGACCAAGGAAATTAGCTATTGGGACCACCGGGCCGAGGAGTTGAAGCTTCAGGAACAGGCCGGAAGACCCAACGCCCGGCTCAATTCCAAAGAAGCGCGCAAACGGGCCGATGCATTAGAAGAACGGCTTCGGAAACGAATGGAAGAGCTGAAACTCGAAGCAAAGCTTTCTCCCTTGCCTCCCGTTGTCTTGGGGGGAATGCTTGTCATTCCGCTGGGACTTATCAATAAACTTTCACCCGTGACAGAGACAGCGTCACCGTACACAGCCCCAAAGGACACCCGGATTTCCGCTGAACGGGCCAGACAGATTATTATGGACATTGAGCGCCGTCTCGGCTATGAACCAATAGATCGGGAAATTGAAAAACTCGGCTACGATATTGAAAGCCGCGTCCCAGGGACCGGAAAACTGCGTTTTATTGAGGTAAAAGGGAGGGTTGCAGGAGCACCTGTTATTACGGTAACTCGCAACGAGATCCTTTATTCGCTGAACAAGCCCGACGATTTTATCCTTGCCATTGTCGAGTTCGATGGGAATGATCACCGCGTCCATTATATCCGCCGACCGTTTCAGCGAGAGCCGGATTTCGGTGTAACCAGTGTGAATTACAATTTTAATGAATTACTCGGAAAGGCCGCTCCTCCTTCATGATCTATTATCTGCCAACTATCCACAGCCACCATGATGGATTTGAGAGTATGGCCAATCTGGCATCAGAATCCAAAGAACTGTTGTTCGACAAACTGGAAATCGATTTTTCAAGATGCCGGTTTTTTGATGCGAACATGGCAGCCCCGCTTGCGGCCGTGATCGCCGGTGTTGCAGACAACCTCAATAGCATTGAAATCGTCAATATTTCCACTTCCATCGAGCGCATTCTGCGGAAAAATCGGTTTCTGGAAAACTATGGTTACACCGCACTTGAGGATACCAACCGAACCACTATCCCCTTCCAGCGCTTACAGCTTTCAGACGGGGGTCGATTTGAAGACTATATTCAATACCATTTGAAAGGGAAAGGCATTCCCGATATGTCCGAAGGGCTGGGGCGTATTTTCAAGCAGAGCATTTTTGAGGTGTTCCAAAACGTGGTTATTCACTCCGGTTCCAGGCTGGGTGTTTTTGTTTGCGGGCAGTTTTATCCTAATCTCCAAAGGCTCGATCTAACCCTTGCAGATGGGGGTGTTGGTATGCGGACAAATGTTCGTAACTATCTGAAACAAAATGTTTCTTCGGTGGAGGCCATCCGATGGGCTTTGATGCAGGGACATACCACCAAGACCGGATCACAACCGGGAGGGGTTGGGTTGACTTTTCTCAAGGAATTCATCACAAGTAACGAGGGTAAAATTCAGATTGTTTCACGGCAGGGTTTCTATGAGTTTCAAAGCGGAAAGGAAGAGGTTTTTAAAATGGAGTCCGATTATCCGGGTACAGTAGTCAACCTGGAAATCAACACGGCCGATACAAAAACCTACCGTTTAATGCCGGAGATTTCACCAGAGGACATATTTTGAGTCAATACAAGAGGTTTTTATGAAAAAAGAGGTGATTGTCAGAGTTTTTGATATTGTCGGAGGTCCTCTCTGCGTTTCTGCAGAGGATGGTCAGATTATTTACGAAAAAATCGCGCCTCTTATCCGGCAGGGGCACAAGATCGTAGTGTCTTTCGACCGGGTAGAAACCATAATTTCTGCTTTTCTCAATGCTGCCATCGGACAACTGTACGGCGAATTCACAGAAGAGCAAATCCGGGCAAGCATATCGGTCCGCGACATGACCAACATTGACCTGTCGCTGCTCAAACGCGTGGTGGATAACGCCAAAGTATACTTCAAAAACAAGCCGTCTTTCGATCAGGCCTGGAAGGAGGAGCTGGGGGATGAAGAATAAAGC
The DNA here is from genome assembly GCA_013203195.1 of Desulfobacteraceae bacterium. Classification (GTDB taxonomy): domain Bacteria; phylum Desulfobacterota; class Desulfobacteria; order Desulfobacterales; family UBA11574; genus Desulfatibia_A. Next base: position 5,864 of record JABMQM010000464.1, read on the forward strand.
CCACGATATTTCTACCTATGCTTTTTCAGAAGGGGAAACCTTCCTTTTCGACGCAAATGTATGGTTTTATCTCTTTCCGGGACCCTCAGGATCCCTCCCACACTATATGTGGAGTTATTCAGATGCGCTCAAGCGAATGATGACCGCCGGTGCGTCTGTTGCTTTGGATGCA
>JABMQM010000465.1 GCA_013203195.1 Desulfobacteraceae bacterium
GGTTTAGAAAGTCGTCGGGCTTCAGAATTTTTCAAAAAAAGCGCTATCAAATACGCTATCTAAGGGTGACCAAATATTTATGATTTGTCAAATTATTCGTGAAGTTGTAAAACGTTTCGGCAGAAATCATAAATATTTGGTCACCGTGAGATGCCATGGCAGACGACCAGGATGTCACCTTTTTTAAAAAACCCTGAAGCCCTATTCCCCGAGGTTATTGAGAAGTTACAGAAATACGTGCTAAATATATACATTGACTTACATATCAGATGTAACCCAATTGACAAACAAAAATTACTATTGGAGTTTCTTTTCTGAGTCAACCAAAGGCGGGTATTGTATAAAATCGCAAAGCGGTTTTAAAATTTGATTTTTTGGCAAATCATGGAAAATAGTTGCATAAAAGTTTCTGATTAGGTTACAACATTTGAGCTCGACAAATGAGTTTTTGGAGAAGCGCTGATGCATTATGAAGGGAATATCATCCGGCCGCCCAGTGAAGCCAACAGCATTCTGCTGCAGGTCACGGTGGGGTGTTCGCACAACAAGTGTACCTTCTGCGGAACTTATACCCGAGAGCGCTTTCGCATCAAATCCGACTCCATTATTAATGAAGATATCGCTTTTGCAGCCCAATACTGCCGGCGCCAGCGCCGCGTATTTCTCTGTGATGGAGACGCGCTGATTATTCCCCAGAAAAGGTTGCTTGATATTTTGCATAAAATAGAAAAGCAGCTGCCCTGGGTCACCCGCGTGGGCGTGTATGCCAATGCCAAAAGCCTGAAAATGAAAACTCTTGATGAACTCAAAGAGTTGCGTGAGCATGGGCTCGGCATTGCCTACATGGGCTTAGAGTCCGGCGATGACGGAACCTTGAAAAAAATCAACAAAGGCTCAACATCCGAACATATGATCCGGATGGGTCAGAAAGCCAGGACTGCCGGTATCAAGCTCTCCATAACCGTTATTCTGGGTATTGCCGGCCGGACGCGTTCCAAGATTCACGCCAAGGAAACCGGCCGTGTACTTTCAGCCATGGATCCTGATTATGTGGGGGCCTTGAGCCTGATGCTTATTCCCGGAACGCCGCTGTGGCGGGATCATGAATCCAATGAATTTCCTCTGCTTGAGCCGCAAGAAATGCTGAAAGAGCTAAAGCATATGATCGCGTCTACCGATCTTTCCAAAGGCCTGTTCCATGCTAATCACGCTTCCAATTATCTTCCCATCAAAGCCAGGCTGCCACAAGACAAAGAAGCGACGATTAAGCTCATCGATAATGCTCTGGCTGGTGAAGTGGCGCTTAAGCCGGAGTATCTGAGGGCATTATAATATGTTGCATATAAATTGAAACCAGTGTATCAAGCCGCCCAGTTATTTTGACCCCAACAAAACCCCAGAAAAGGAGAAACACATTATGAATGAAGGCATTGCTGAAAGCCAGGCAGCAATCGATCAGCTCTGTATCAATACTATTCGTACCCTTTCCATGGATGCCATCCAAAAGGCCAACTCCGGGCACCCCGGTGCCCCCATGGGGCTTGCCCCCGCCGGCTATATGCTCTGGACCCGGATCATGAAGCATAATCCCGCAAACCCCGGCTGGCTCGACCGGGATCGCTTTGTGCTTTCCGCCGGGCATGCTTCCATGCTGCTTTACAGCCTGCTCTATCTTTGCGGATATGATCTAACCCTTGATGACATTAAAAATTTCCGGCAGTGGCAAAGTAAAACCCCCGGGCATCCTGAATTCGGGCACACCCCGGGAGTGGAAACAACTACCGGCCCTCTGGGACAGGGCTTTGCCAATGCCGTAGGCATGGCCATGGCCGAAAGACACCTTGCGGCCCGTTTCAACCGTCCCGGGCACGAAATTGTCGACCATTATACCTACATTATTTGTGGTGATGGGGACATGATGGAAGGTGTTGTTTCAGAAGCGGCCTCCCTTGCCGGGCACCTGGGTCTGGGACGCCTGATCTGCATATATGACGACAATAAAATTTCAATTGAAGGCCCTACGGATATAACCTTTACTGAAGATGTCGCTATGCGTTTTAAGGCCTATAACTGGCATGTACAAAATGTCACCGACGGCAACGACACTGAAGCTATTTTCAAAGCCCTTGAAGCCGCCAAAGCCGAAACCGATCAACCGTCTCTGGTTGTCATGCGCACTAAGATTGCCTATGGCAGCCCCAACAAACAGGACTCGGCCGATGCTCACGGAGCTCCCCTTGGTGAAGAAGAGGTCTGTCTGACCAAAGAGTGCCTGGGCTGCCCGCCGGATATTGAGTTTTGCGTACCGGAAGAAGTGCTCGGCTGCATTGGGAAATGTGTCGAGACCGGAAAAGCATCCGAAGAGCGCTGGATGGAAAAATTTCAAGCCTATAGAAAAACCCACCCGGATCTGGCTGCCCAATGGGTGGATGCCACGAGCGGTTACCTAACCAAGGGATGGGACAGCGAAATTCCCGACTTTTCTCCTGCAGACGGGCCCATAGCCACGCGGGCTGCGTCCGGCAAGGTTTTGAACGCAATTGCCAAAAACCTGCCCACCCTGATCGGAGGTTCTGCGGATCTGGCGCCTTCAAACAAAACCTATTTGGATTTTTCACATGAGTTTCAGAAAGACTCATACGACGGCCGCAATATTCGCTTCGGAGTCCGGGAGCACGCCATGGCGGCCATCATGTCCGGCTTGTTCCTGCACAACGGCATTCGGCCTTACGGCGGAACATTTCTTGTGTTTTTCGACTACATGAAACCGGCCATACGTGTTGCCTGTCTGATGAAACTACCGGTCATTTATGTCTTTACCCATGACAGCATTGCCGTTGGCGAGGACGGCCCCACCCACCAGCCGGTTGAGCAGCTTGCCAATCTGCGCAGCATCCCGGGCATTACCGTTATACGCCCGGCAGATGCAACCGAAACAGCAGCAGCATGGCGCCAGGCCGTCAGAACCAACAGTGGCCCGGTGGCACTGGTTCTGAGCCGCCAGAAACTCCCGGTTTTAGGCCAAAAAGAATCCGCAGACGAGCTGTCAAATGGCGCATATGTTCTGGCGGATTCCGACGGCAAACCCGACATTATCCTGATCGCCACGGGTTCAGAAGTGCACATTGCACTTGAAGCTCGTCAACAACTGGCCCAAAAGGGTATCGGTGCCCGCGTGGTGAGCATGCCGAGTTGGGAATTGTTTGAAAAATCTTCTCAAGAATATAGGGACCGTGTACTTTTGCCTGATGTTGCCGCGCGCATTGCCATCGAAGCCGGCCTTCCCATGGGTTGGGAACGCTACACCGGCAGCAGCGGCACTATCATAGGCATTACCGGATTCGGTGCTTCCGCGCCCGGCAATGTCGTCATGGAAAAATCCGGTTTTACGCCGGAAAATATTGTGCAAAAAGCACTGGATCTGCTTCAGCTATAGTCTTAAATTCTTTTAATACTAACCGCAAATTAACGCAGATGAAAACAAATCGTTTTTTCTGTCGAGTTGGCAGTGAAAATACTGTATCGTTTTTAATCGGCCGCATCGGCCGATTAAAAACGATATGTCAGCAATTGTCCGCGTGTGTCTGCGGTTAATGTAAAAAAGAGGAAGTTTATGGACTTTAAAATGTTAATAACCACCTTTGGTATGATCTTTCTCGCTGAACTGGGAGACAAAACCCAGCTGGCCACATTCTGCATTTCGGCAGACTGTGATTCCAAGATTTCCGTCTTTTTAGGCTCCGCCGGCGCTCTGGTGTTGAGTTCACTTATCGCTGTCCTTTGCGGCACGGCCTTGGGTCGCTTTTTGCCGGCCGATTATATCAAAATCGGAGCCGGCCTGTTTTTTGTTGTGGTGGGAATCGGAATGATAATTTCAGCAGCAAGGGTACTGGGAACATAACAGCAAGGCTCGCATTTACAACTTCGACTATATTCCCAGAAGTCTTTTTCCGACAGGACTCCCCTATCTAATTTTATGTAGAAACCACAAAATCATGTGTGTTAATATTAATTGCACCACAATTGTCTTTCTGCTATTATTATCAGACTGGAATATGAATCTCCAATTTCAAGTTAATCCTGCAAATCCTGAAGCAATAAACCATTACATGTGAGCAATATGAAAATAGCAGATAATGCATTAAAAATATTAAAGAAAAGGTACTTAGCTCCAGGCGAGACCTGGGAAGATTTGTGTGACCGGGTTGCGCATAAAGTCGCCGGGGATGAAGCCAGTGAAAAGGCCCGTACCGCCTGGAAAAAACATTACAAAAAGCTTATGCTGAACCTTGATTTTCTACCCAACAGCCCCACGCTGCGCAACTTCGGACGCAACCAAGGCTGCGGCAGCGCCTGTTTCGTGCTGCCGCTGGAAGACAGCCGCAAAAGCATTTTCAAAACCCTGGCAGATGCTGTTGACGTGCAAGCTTACGGTGGCGGAACCGGCATGAGCTTTTCAAGACTGCGTCCCAAAGGTGACCGGGTTAATTCCACGGGAGGAAAAGCATCCGGACCGGTCTCTTTCATGAAGATTTTTGATATCACAATCGGGGATGTCATCCAGCAGGGCGGCACCCGCAGCGGCGCTAATATGGGAGTTTTACGCATCGATCACCCGGACATTGAGGAGTTTATCAGTGCCAAAAAGCAGGAGGGAAAACTGAAAAACTTCAATCTATCGGTGGGTATCACCGATGCCTTTATGAACGCCGTTGAAAAGAATCAGCACTACGATCTGGTCTTTAATGACGAAGTTTACAAAACTCTGGCGGCCAGGGATGTCTGGGATACCATCGTCGCCGGCGCCTGGAGAAACGGAGAACCGGGGATCGTGTTTCTGGATACGATTAACCGCAACAATCCGCTTAAACCTTTGGGTGCAATCGAGGCCACCAACCCCTGTGGAGAACAGCCGCTTTTACCTTACAGCTCTTGTAACCTGGGATCAATTAATCTTGCCCAGATGATCAAAGGGCCGTGGATGACCGGCCAAGCCGAGATTGACTGGGAAAAACTGCGCAAAACCATCCAACTCGCCGTACGTTTTCTCGATTCAGTAATTTCAGTGAATAATTACCCGATTCCTGAAATCGAGGCGATGACCAGAAAAACACGGCAAATCGGTTTAGGTATCATGGGGTTTGCGGATATGTGCATCAAGCTGCATCTTCGTTACGGCTCCATTGAATCGATCAAGCTGGCCAAAGATATTATGAGCTTTATTTACCAAACAGCCGATGCAACATCCATTGAACTGGGTCAAGAAAAAGGGGCGGCCCCGGTTTATGAAGAATATGATTTTGCCAACTCAAAAAGACGCAACAGCACCCTCACAACCGTAGCCCCCACCGGCACGCTTTCCTTAATCGCCAATTGCTCATCAGGTTGTGAGCCGAATTTTGCCTTTAATTACACCAAAGAATGCCTGGAAGGCGAAAAACTCGACATGATGCCCGCGGTGGTGCAGGAATGGCATGCAAAAAATGAGGACAAAACTTTGCCTGAATATTTTGTAACGATGCAGGATGTGTCCATTGAGCAGCACGTCATGGTTCAGGCCTCTTTACAGACAAGCGGCGTCGATTCCGGCGTCTCCAAAACCATCAACGCACCGTATACCACCGATAAAAAAGAAGTCTCGGGGGCGTTCTTTCAGGCCTGGAAGACAGGCTGCAAGGGAATCACCTTTTATCGCGACGGTTCGCGGGACAGGCAGGCGCTGTACACCGATGTCGGGGAAACGGAGGGCAAAACAGAAGATACCCTGCGCCGAGGAGAACTCAAACACCGACCCAGAGCAACAACAGGTCCCAGTCTCAAAATGAAAACCGCCTGCGGCAAACTCTATGTTGATCCCCATTTTGACGGCGACAGCGTGGTCGAAGTTTTCATCAGAACAGTCGGCGGCGGCTGTGCCGCCAATACCAAAGCGCTTGGCGTGCTGATATCATACTGCCTAAGGGCCGGAATATCTTTGGAAAAGATCATCCGCAGTATGAAGTCCATCCATTGTCCGGCCTGCACCAAGGCTATCTCCGCCGGCAAAGACGTAGAGGTAAACAGCTGTGCCGCCGGTATGGGCAAGGGGCTTGAAATCGCCATGCAAAATGCTGATATGTGGCGTGAAGTCGCCCGGCGGATTGAAGATGCCGATATATATTTTAAAGGGAGTATGAACTCGGAAACCAAGAACACATCTTGTCCAGATTGTGGGGCAATGATTCGCAGAGCCGAAGGCTGCATGGTTTGCGCTAATGCTGAGTGTGGCTGGACCCGCTGCTAATTTTTGCTCAAAAGGCGCCCAGATCAATGGCATCCAAAACTTCGCGTGCATCATTAAAATCCGGTTCTAGCTTAAGTGCTTGCATAAAATAGGATTTTGCCGTTTCCGGATCTTTCATCTCTATGTAGAGCCTGCCGATATTATAATGGATACGCGCCCTTTCCGGGTGAATTACAATAGCTTTTTTATAGTTAAATAAAGCCTTTTTGAAATCGCCTTTCTTGCGGTAAAGAACGCCGAAGCTGTTGTAGATGTTTACCGTATTGGGGTTGATTTCCCTAATCTCATCCAGCACCATTTCGGCTTCTTCCACATTCTCCCTGCTCATATGGATGTCTGCCGCCCTGATCATAAATTTCTCCGCCTCTTCCGGCTTACCGATTTTTTGATAAGCACGCCCCATACCTTCATATGCCTTGGCAAACAGGCGGTCTATAGCGGTAGCCTTCCTGAAAGCCTGAATCGCTTCGCTATAATTACCCTGGGCAGTTTTGACATAGCCTAAGTTGTAATAGTATTCTGCATTTTCCTCTATCTTTACCAGGTTCTCCAGGATACCCACAGCCGTTTCGTAATTTTCGCTCTCTATCAGTTGCAATGCATCTTGCAGCGATTTTTCGGCTTCTTTTTGATGGGGGTCAAGGACAGCTAATTTAAGCGACTCCATTTTCTTTTTAATGCTGTCCGCACTAAAAGGCGTTACAACCAACCCCGTGACACCTTCTTGGCCGGCCAGAACCACCATGCCTTTGGTATAGGACGAATGCATCAAAAAAACC
>JABMQM010000466.1 GCA_013203195.1 Desulfobacteraceae bacterium
AACTGGAAAATCTTCGTTTTACTTTTATGCGAACTTTCTTCCTAATATCAATGTGTTAAGCATTGTCGTTCAAACACTATCTAATGCTTCAAGCAGAGCCTTCATAGTATATGGTTTGGGCAATGCCCCTATGAATCCGTATCTTCTAAAGTCAGTCATAACAGGATCATTGGAGTAACCGCTTGAGACAACAGCTTTTACCTGAGGGTCTATTTCCAGCAGCCTTTTGACGGCACCCTTGCCTCCTATTCCTCCTTTTACTGTTAGATCCAGTATAACTACATCATAAGTCTTTCCAGAATCCGTGGCTTTTTTATATAATTCGATCGCTTCAGCACCATCTTTGGCAAGTTCAACATCATAACCGAATCGATTTAGCATTTGTTCGACAAGATCCCTAATCATCTTTTCGTCATCCATTAGAAGAATCCTTCCCGTACGGATTGCAGGTTTCTCCGGCTGGATCGTTTCTACGGGTTTTATCTCTTCAATCTCTTTTTCATATACGGGTAGATATATTGTGAAGGTTGTTCCGACACCTTCCTCAGATTCTACGATGATGTGACCGTTATGCTTATTAATAATGGAATAGGCAGTTGCAAGCCCCAGTCCCATTCCTTTCTCAGGCCCCATCTCTTTGGTTGAAAAATATGGGTCAAATATCAATGAGAGATGCTCTGCCGGAATTCCAACACCCTGATCTTTGATAGATATCTTTACATATTCTCCTTCCGAGAGGACTAAGCCTTTGACAACGGTGTCTGAACTGATAGAAAAATTTTCTGCCTTAATCTCGATTGATCCTCCATCCGGCATGGATTCAACTGCGTTAACAATCAGGTTTCTGACGACATGCTTCATCTGATCTAAATCAAAATCAATCAGCCAAAGATCATGTGGTATTAAAAAATCATATTTCACATTAGAATCCGACAGGACAAATTTTGTTGATTCCTTTAGCAAGTCTCCAATTGGGCCTATTTTTTTTATCGGCAGTCCACCCTGTGAAAATGTAATCAGCTGCTTAGTCAATTCTTGTGCCCTAAAGGATGCTTTTTCTGCCTCTTTTAAATATTCAGAAACTCCAACTTCAGGTTTTAGATCGTCTTCTGCCAGAGAAATATTACCCATGATTACTGATAACAGGTTATTAAAATCATGGGCAATACCTCCAGCTAAAATTCCAACCGATTCAAGCTTCATGGATTTCAGCCGCTCATCCTCCATCTTTTTCAGTCCGGTGATATCACGGACGATGTGAACAGCTTTAACAAGATTCCCATCTTCATCCTTTACCGGGTCTACAGTGATCCTCAACCAGCGATTACCTTCCTGAACATGAAGATCTGCAACCTCACGCTGATGAGTTTGGAGCATTTTGTGCAATGGACACTCTGGAATTGGTTCCTCCATGCCATGTACTAAGTTGTAGCAGGTTTGGCCAATCATCTCTCCAAGTGGCACACCAACAAATTTTTCCCCGGAACGGTTGGAGCGTAATATTCGGTACTTCAGATCTATTAAACTTACCCAGTCGGACATGGCATCGAATGTAGATACCCACTCCCTCCTGCTGAGTTGCATAGCTTCTTCGATCTGCTTCCGTTCCGAAATGTCGCGCGCAAATGCGCAGTTGTACTCTTTGCCGCCAAATTCCAGGTAATTTGCCGAAATTTCTACCGGGAAAATCCTTCCATCCTTTGTGCGATGATGAGATTCTATTACAAAGGAGCCTTTACGCTTTACTTCTGCCCAATGATCAGGCCAAACCTCTTGAGTAAAATCCGGATCGATGTCGTGAATCGTCATCTTTATTAATTCATCTCGTGTATAACCAAGAATACGGCACGCCGCTTCGTTTACGTAAACAAAACGTGCATCAGGGCCCATCCAAAAAGCCGCGTCTGCAGAACGGTCAATTGTAAATTGCGCAAAATGTAGAGTCTGCTCCATAAGCTTGCGCTCAAAGGCTTCTTTCTCTAACTCCTTAATCTTTTGCTGCAATTCATAATATGTTGGTTTTTGACCCATTTACACATCCTCCGTTCGAACAGGAGAGATAATAATATACAGTTTACCCTATATTTTAAATATCGGCAATTATTATAAAATCTTTAGAAGTATGAAGGAAATATGTTGGTGTGCCATGCAACGGATAAACCAGAATTTCGATACTTAGCCTGGTGCCCATCCACGAATCCAAAATGAACACGATGGGTGTCCAATTGAAGCTCACCGCCCTAAAGGGCGGTAGTTCCCGGAAAGGATTTCAAGCATTTGTTATATAGCTCCCCTCAACCCCGTCCTATCGGACGGGGTCTACGGGAAGCGGACCGGTCAGAAATGAACAATTTTTGTTTGCGAAGAATTATTCCAATTTTTAATTTTTTCAACCTACTCGATACCCAATAACCCCTTCCGCAATTCATTAGTCGAATAATGTATAACACCCTTAACTGATGATTATAAATCCACTTTAAACCACAATAAGTCTCAGATAGTAAGCCCAATGTTATATATTAATGCTCAATCATGGGATTTAAATTGACCAAAGTATGAGGTTGTTTTATTTTAACGTATAATTGTATAGGATTTTCTTTCTTGAATTAACTTTGTTGACTGGAGGGCTGACATGAAACAATTAAGCCTAATTATCGCGTTGCTTTTTATTTTTTTCTGTTTCCCCGTGATGAGTGAACAGGTATACACCTGGATCGATGAACACGGAGTAAAGCATTTTACCGAAGATCCTCCACCTGAGGGCGCTACCGTCGTCGAAAAGACCGAAGAGATTCCGTATGATGAAGCAAAGGATCAGAAACGTATGGAAAAAGACGAGCAATATTTTGATGAGTTGAAACAAAATAATCGCGAAAATGACAAGAAAATTGCAGAAGAGGCACCGCTGGAAAAGGAGGGACCAGATACGGTAATAATACAGGAGGGGGAGGAGGATACGCGGCACCAGGACAGAATAGAGAAGCGTGAGAGAACAAAACATAGACGCCAAAGGAATAAATAGCGTAACCAGTAGTGATTCTAACCACTAATCGAAAGACTGTAAAAAGAATATTATTGCAAGTAGTGTTCATTTCTTCACCATCCTGGTGTGTTCCAGAGTTTTTCTGACGGACAAAGGATTTCGCCCCGATACGATTAGGGGAATGAACGAAAAGTTCTGTTCAGGTTAAATCCGAGTGAGGAAAAAACTTAGTGAAACCGATCCGATGGCTCGATCTGCTCGAAGCCCGAAGTGATTTTCGCCGTACATGGCCGCAACTGTTGCTTACCGATCTGCTCGCGCGGACAATCGTGGTGGTGGTTCTGACCCCAATGGTCGGTCTGCTTATAAAGATCTTCCTCCTGCAGACGGACGACGGTGTCTTGAGCGATACGGATATTGTAGTATTTCTGCTCCATCCCCTCGGCATCACGGCTCTTTTGATTGTGTGCGCGGTTTCGCTGGGTGTGTTGTTTGCAAAGCAGGGCGTTCTGATGGTGGTCGGATTTGGGGCCATTGAAGACCGCAGGATAACCTGGCTGGACTCGATGCGCTACGTGACCAGGTACGCCTTTGAGCTGGTGAAGCTGGCCGGGCACGTTATCGTTCGCTTGTTGCTCATCTGTGCCCCGTTTCTCGCAGGCGTGGGCGGCGTGTATCTGTTTTTCCTGAACAAGCATGACATCAATTTCTACCTGGTCGGCAAACCGCCCGAGTTCTGGTGGGCGATTGCGATTGACGGGCTGTTGATGATGATCATGGCGGTCATCGTGCTTAAAAAGTGTGCGGGTTGGATTATAGCCATGCCTCTGATACTGTTCGAGGGTAATCGCGCTGGGCAGGCGCTGCGCGAGAGTGCTCGGAAGGTGGTGGTGTTCGGTTGGAAAATCGCACTCCTGCTCGCCTCGTGGCTCGCCGGGGTTGCCCTTCTCTCGGGACTCGTCACGTTCCTCGTCGGCCTAATAGGCAATGCCCTGATCCCGGACTTCGGGGGGAATTTAGCGATCGTGGCGTCAGGGTTGGGGATTACCCTAATGCTGGCCGGGTTGGGGAATCTTGCAATTGCGATACTCAGCACGGCATTGTTCCCCCTGCTAATCGTCCGCCTCTACCGCTCCTTGGCCGGCCCCGGCCGACTCGATCCGGAATTCGCTGCACGAGGTTCACTCGGTGAAAAGGCTTCCTTGCACATTCCGGGCAAGGCAATTTTCGGACTCAGTGCCGCAGCATTGGCCCTGATTATCCTGGGCGGCTACGTCGTCAGCCGAAGCATCGACGAGGAAGCTGATGTCGAGATCATTGCGCACCGCGGAGCTGCAGGAGCGGCTCCGGAAAATACGATGGCGTCGTTCCAACGAGCAATCGTCGACAAGGCGGATTGGATTGAGCTTGACGTTCAGGAGAATGCTGACGATGTTATCGTGGTCGCCCACGACAGCGACTTTTTGAAGGTTGCGAGGAGCGACCTCAAAGTCTGGGACGCCACGAATGAAAGCCTTCGCGACCTCGACATCGGCAGCTGGTATGCTCCTGAATACTCAAACCAGCGGGTCCCGACGCTGCGCCAGGCATTGGAATTGGCCCAAGGTAAGCTGGGAGTAGTGATAGAACTCAAGTACTACGGTCACGATCGGAACCTCGAATCACGGGTCGTGGATATTGTGGAGCAGACCGGTATGGAATCGGGCATCATGATTATGTCCCTCAAAATCGATGGCCTGCGCAAGACCGCCGCTCTGCGGCCGGCCTGGACCCGGGGTCTGCTCAACACCGCCAGCATCGGTGACCTAACCCGACTGGATCTGGACTTTCTGGCGCTCAATTCCAGGGCAGCATCGCCCGCGATGATCAACCATGCCCACAAGCAAAGGATGAAAGTCTACGTGTGGACGGTTAATGACCCGGTCCAGATGTCCGTGATGATGAGCCGTGGAGTCGATGGGATTATAACGGACGAACCAGCGCTTGCACGTCAGGTGATGGAATTGCGGAAGCAGCTTAGTCCCTTCGGGCGCCTGGTCGTCTGGATCGCAGGTGAGACCGGCCTGCTGCACGGTATCGATAAGTACTCGACCGAAAAAGATGCGTGATGAAAGATAAAGACGAGTTCTCACCAAACCTAAACGTCCCCCTTAATAAATATTCGACACGTATCATGATCATAAAAGTTGTGTTATATCGCTTCACGAAAAAACTTGGGCTTAGCAGTGCGCGAATTTTCCTGTCGATCGGGATGGCTTCCCTGTTGATCTTTTCGATTCCGGCTTCGGCAGAGTCCATCCACGACGATCAAAAAGCTGACGATGAGTGGCATTTCGTTTTGAAACCGCTATACCTCTGGAGTGTAAGTATCGACGGATCAACGACTTTATCGGTGCCCGGAGGTGGCGGAGGTGAGTTTCCGGTAGGCAGTTCGGGTCTTACGGGGGCATTTTCATTCCACTTTGAAGCTGGGAAAAATAAGTGGAACCTGTTTACTGATTATTTGTATGCAGAGTACACGTCAAAAGACGTAACCGGCCCGGTGGGATTTTTAAAAGGCCAAAACGAATTAACATTACATCTTACTGAATTTGGGGGAACATACAGTCTGATAGAAAAACCCAAATACAAACTCGAAGTACTGGCCGGTATACGGCACTTAAATGTTAAAAATAAATTTACATTTGATAAGTCGAACCTTTTTAGTCCGTTGGAAGGCAGTGCAAATATTTGGGATGGATTCGGAGGCGCACGTTTCGCCAGAAAATTGACCGAGGGCATTAGTGCCCATGCACGTGCAGATATAGGAACGGGCGACTCTGACGTAGTATGGAACATAGTCCTATCCATGGAATGGCGATATAATGCTTGGGGTTCAATATATGCAGGTTACCGCTGGCTAAACTACGATTTCAACGAACTTAATGGAAATGACGAGTTTGGTATAAATATCCGTGCAGAAGGCCCGGGCGTCGGCCTCGGGTTTTACTGGTAAATTGTCATTTTTTGGTTTTGTTCCTAGGCACCTCCGGTCATACAATTCAATATGATTACAAGCAAACAAAAAATTATAAAAAAAAGACCCCGTAAGAACAGAAGGAATTCGATCAAAATTGGAAGGTAAGAAGAAATATTCTTAAATACCATAATGGTAGTCAGTAAAATTAATAAAAAAGGCCCGGGATCTCCCCGAGCCTTTCTCATTTTCCCCAAAGGGCAATTATCTTATATCCCTTAGCGCGTCAGCACCCAAAACCATCCGTGTTCATCCTGTATATCCTGTCTAAAATTTGCCCTTCGCGCCTATGTGCGCCACTTATGCCCCTTGCAAAAAACATTTATTTTTGTTATAAAATCATACATATGATTCTCTGATCCATATAAACATCTTGTCTGCGCCTGAATAGAATATCGCTTCAACTCAATCTGTAATGTTACCCGGAGGAGATGAAATGAAGACCGACGATCAGTCAGGCATTTTAGAATATCAAATGGCTTTAGCCGATGACGGTTCGTACTTGCGCAACACGGTATTTGTCGATATGACTAACGAGCTTGTAGAGAGATTCACCGAGGAAATGATTCGTCTGAGTGATGAAACAGGCGTTCTCAAGCATTTTGTGGATGTTACGAAGGTTCGTAGTACTCAAAGTGCAACTGACATGTATATGTTGACTTATAAGGGACTATCAACTTCTATGCCTTTTAACACTTTTAAAGTCGCTATTCTCAAGCATCCGGACGATAAATCTCACGATTTTATTGAAACCCTGCTTATTAATAATGGAGTTAACGGGAAGATTTTCAAAAACGCTGATGAGGCCTTAGCGTGGCTATCTATCAACCAGAGGAATTTCTGATTTAAACAAAATACTCCTGGGGATCGACCTTGCGGGATTTGATGAACTCGTTCAGGGAAGCTTCCGTGACGCGCAGGGCCCGGTTGCCGATCTTAACCGCCTCCAGATGCCCGCCCTTGATAAAGACAATGCAGAATATCCTTTGATAAACATTTCTTAGCCCCCGTTTTTGCCCGTACTATATATATAATTTTCGTTATTCTCAATCTGTTTTCTGGTGGAAAAACAGGGATCGGTTTTGGAAAAATGAGGTTGGTTTTACCCGGAGGTGCCTGCTTTTTTCAATCGCTGAATAATATCTTTCCCGATACTTTCAACATCCTTGTCCGGCACGCCACACACAGTGAAAACCGCATCCCACTCCGAAACAACATCATAAATCTCAATAATGACTTCCAAGGCCTGTTGCCTCCGTTTTATCCCGAAGTGTTTGGCTTCTGCCAGGAGTGTTTCCAGATCTGCCGGCCTGTTATCTAGTCCGATGCGTAGCACATGTTCCTGGTTGAAACCGATGTTCGGCACCAGGTCGAAGGCCGGACTTAGTCGCCAGCCTTCATCATTGTGCAGCATAAGGAAATTTTTCAGGTGGTCATCGGTGTTACCGATCATTACATTGAACACCATCTGTCTGTAAAGCCTCTGAAGATCCTGCCCCGGTTGCGTGGAAACATGCTTGATCACCTCTGCCAGGTCCCGGTAGCCGGCATCGTACCAATCGTCGGCCTTCAGCAGTGTTTGCATGCTGACCATGTGGTTGCGGCCTCCTTCTTCGTTGATATCGAACCGTTTCACCAACAGGCATTTTCCGGAGCTCAAAGGCAAAAGCCTGGTCTCGGCTGTCTCGATACCGGCCCGGCGGCCCAACTCCATGGCTGCGGCCTCCAGACTTACCACGTCCAAGTGATCCTTAGCGCTGGCAAACTTTGCCAGGTATGCCCCGTTTTCGTCCTCAACAAGGGCTTTAGGCCTGGCCCCGCCCGGGGAACTTCCGGCCTGGAACAACAAGGAAAGTTCATCGTCGGCCCCGGCCGCGGGTTCCTGCTCGAATTTCTCTGCCAGCATCGCCAGTTCCTGCAGGTGCCGGCTGGAAACCCCGGTTGTTTTCAATTCTGGCCGGCCTTCCTCCACGTAGCTCAAGGCCCCCAAACCCTGATTACCCAGTAACCGCAATAACTGGGGAACACGTTGGTCTGCGCGTCCCAGCTTGTAGCGGCGGAATAGGAGCCTCCGGCCCCAATCGTCCGGGAGACTATCTTCAAAAACGCCATGGACTCCGGCACGTGACCGATCCGCATCGAAAATTTCCGTGGACAACGGTAGATGCAGGGGATCGATCGGAAATGCCCGAGGATGCTCCAAGTATTCGGGAGCGTAGCGGAACTGTCCTTTCAGCGCTCCCCTGAAATCAGGGTCATCTACAGCCAGTTCTCCAACCTTGACAATCTCCGCTGCAGCCAGAGTCAACCATACCGTAAGAATCATGTCATTTTCTTTCGCCTTCCCCCGGCCCGTTGCCGTTTACTGCTTTTTTTCTCGAATTTCGCGAACAGGTCTTCTTTTGGAGCCAGCACCTCCTGCCAGCCATCAAGCCGGCCAAGGATGCTGCAGGCTGCCAGCCAGTTGCCGATCAGCGTCTGCGGGGAGCCTTTTTCCATCCTGCTGTATGACTGGCGGGTTAAGCCAAGCCTTTGTGCGAACAGTTCCTGGCTTTCGTTGCGAGCCAAACGCGCCTCTCTCAACCTTTCGCCAAGCAGCAGTAGCAGGGATTCAATACCGTTTTTATTGTTAAACATATTTACCCTTATAGCAAAAAAAACCTATTATGTAAAGAATATATTACCAATCAGTTATCTTTCGTATCTTTTTCATTACGCTTCGAGTTGATAAGGTTTCCCAGATTTTTTCGTATAATATTCGCTTCATGCTGGGCAATATAAAGGCGGAACCTAATATTGCCATGATAATATTAGGTTATATTTGATTATTGCCACTTCCTTGGCACAAACGCATAAATTTTTTAGTGGTACGATATTCATCAAAATAGAGTGTCTTTGATCAAGGGCACCCGAGTTTAATATAATGCTTTAAAAAGGTGTGCATAAAAATACAGAAAAAAATATTTTCCCCGGCGGTTGATTTTGAGAAGCTTTTGAACGGCTTTTAGTAGAATAGTAATAGTCTCTCTGGAATCAGTCCCTCTGGAACCAGTAATAGTCTCTCCTCAATCATCAGGGAATTCAAATAAACGCGTTCGGGCCAATCCCATAGCATCATCCCCTATGATCTAATCAACAGATTTTGTGGGGAGGGATGAATTTATGCTACTAAGATTTTTATATTACTAAAAGAAAAGGCAGAGCCTACAAAAGACCCTGCCTCTTGTTTGTTCGTGCATGACGACCGGGGGAATGCTCTGCTGAAAGGAATAAATTGACACAATATTTTATGGGTTAAATGGATTGACAATGCGTGTAAAAAAAGATAGTCAGCAAGGCTTATTTTGCTGTCCCTTTCCAGCCGATAGACTTTATTGAGAAAAATTATGCCAAACATTTTAGTCATTGACGATGAAAAAAGTATAGCCTGCATGCTTTACCAAGCATTAACAAAGTACGGCTATAATGTTGAAACAGCAACAGACGGGCAGGAAGGGATTAAAAAATTTGTTGAAGGTCAATTTGACTTGGTTATAACGGATATCCTAATACTTGGTTTAATGGCAATGACGTGGCTCGACCCCAGCCCTACCAATAATAATTGTTATGCAAGGGGAAAGTATGGATAAATTTTTAGAGGCTTCAATTGAGGAAGCGAAAAAGGGAATGGCCGAGGGTGGTATTCCTATCGGATCGGTACTCGTTATTGATGGCCGAATAGTTGGGCGCGGGTACAACCAGCGAGTACAAAAAGGAAGTGCGGTATTGCACGCGGAAATGGATTGTTTAGAAAATGCGGGACGAATTAAAGCATCCGATTATCGGCGAGCAACGTTGTACTCAACATTGTCTCCCTGTGATATGTGTAGCGGTGCGGTGCTTCTCTATGGGATTCCGAAGGTGGTTATTGGAGAGAACCGTACATTTTGCGGGCCGGAGGATTATGTCAGGTCACGAGGCGTAGAAGTGGTGGTTATTGATAACCAGGAATGTCATCAACTTATGGAGACGTTTATCGAAAATAATCCAGAGTTGTGGAATGAAGATATCGGTGAGTAGAATGCCACATAACAAATTGCTCGGGCGGCACAATGCGTTATCGTTTAGATCAGGCGTTATGTGTAAAAGGGAGGGATCTATGAAAAAAGTTTTGTGCGGAATATGTTTGATATTATCGCTAACAAGTAATGTTTGGGCTCAAGATGTAAATACCGTCAACGTTGATGTGTTGGCCAAAACGAGTTCAAGTTGGTCCGGAAGGGCTCTGCCGGGCTATACAAAAGGCAATCCAGAGATAACGATTCTAAAAATCACAATACCCCCGAAGGTACAATTGCCGCTACATTTACATCCGGTAATAAATGCGGGTGTATTGTTAAAAGGAGAACTAACCGTAGTGACGGAAGACAATAAGACCTTACATCTTAAAGCTGGAGATTCAATCGTCGAGGTTGTCAACCAGTGGCATTTCGGAAAGAATGAAGGCAATGAACCCGCAGAAATTATAGTTTTCTATGCTGGGATACAGAACACGCCGATAACAATTAAAAAATAGAGTTCAACCATACCATAGCTGCACCTGCAACACTTCCACCGCTATCGGCATTAATTGGCATGCTGGTTGTTTTGGTGGGTTTTTGGAGTTTCTTATACTGCTATTGCTAAACCCGCTGCGAACTCCATTTAAACCGGTTTCAGGCGCACGGAGAGGCGATTTAAGGGGGGTGTCTTCTGGAACCAATGAAAGCGTATGGCTTTCGGAAAGCGTTTAAAATAAACAGGAAATTTGTTTTTTGTGGATGCTGATCGAGGGAGCTTATTTCCGGCTGGCCACAACCGATTTTGAAGCGCTTACCAGCATCGATAGTATAATAAAAATCACATCGATAGCTATAGTAGCAGTGTCCCAGCAGCAGTCCCCTCAGTCGCAGTCCCCTCAGTCGCAGTCCCCATCACAGTAGAAGTGGTCTCAGTAGCAGACCTTAAATGTCCATCGCGCTACCACGCCTGGGACTATAAAATGAAGTGCTATATGAAGGATTTGGCGGGTGATCATGTTTCGGTTAACCGCCGCCTAAAACCGTAAAAAAAATCATAAGAATTATCGTTTGAATGACCCAACCAATCATACAGACGCCTACTGCTCGTAATGTGCTCTGATAATCCAGAGCTTGCCTTACAGCAATAACCAT